>NZ_CP089974.1:303315-606631 GCF_030177935.1 Moraxella haemolytica | reverse complement strand
CATCAGTCTTTTGGCGTTCAATTGCACCAACCGCAACCAACTTTTGTTCTTGAGATCGGGCAGACTGTAATTCCGCCTGATGCCCCTTTAAGATTAATTTTAATTGTTCATCTTGTGCCAACCATGCTTGATATTGATTTTGGGCCAAAATTTGGGCTTCATTAATTTCCGATTCTAAAATATTTAAAGACTTTGCATATGCTAAATCAATCTTAGGACTGATACGGTGATTCAATGCTGATAAAATTGCTTCAAGGCGTAGTTTGGATAATTGTGCTGATTGCAAGGCTTTTTCGGACTGAGCGACATCACTATCTGAACCAACCGCCACCAAATCTACCAATACCTCTCCTTGCTGAACATTCTGACCATCACGCACATACACGGCTTTAACTATGGCTGTTTCCAAAGATTGAATAGTTTTACTACGACTACCTGAAGAAATTTTTCCCGAAGCTGTGGCAACAATATCAATCCGTCCAACCCAAGACCATAGCAAAGCAAATAGGACAAATATCATGATTATTCTAGCTGTCCACTTAGAAGAGCTGGATACAGGTGTGTCAGTGAGTTCTAGATGTGCAGGAAGAAAAGCGAGTTCTTCTTTAGTACGCTTAGGAGGAGTTAGTTGGTCTCGCACTGCCCATGTATTTCGCCAAACGGTCACATAACGAATAAAAAAATCTTTAAGTGCTTGTATAAACATGAATTATTTTCCTTGAATGTTTAATAATAGCATTAATAGAACAAACTTATCCATTCTGCAAATCATATAAATAACGATAGTAACCATCTTCTTTTTGCAACAATTCTTGATGTGTACCCTGCTCCACAATCTTCCCTTTGTCCATCGCAATAATGCGATGTGCCATTTTTACAGTAGATAGGCGATGTGCAATAATTAAGACTGTTCTATCTTGACAAATTGCCTGCATATTTTGCATGATGGCTCTTTCCGACTCATAGTCTAATGCACTGGTAGCTTCATCAAAAATCAAAATACGCGGATTTGTAATTAAAGCACGCGCAATAGCGATACGCTGGCGTTGTCCACCTGACAAGCCTGCACCTTGCTCTCCAACAATCGTATCATAACCCTCAGGCAATTCCATAATAAAGTCATGTGCCCCAGACATCTTGGCAGCCTGGATAATAAACTCTAATGACATGCCCGTATCAGTTAGGGCAATGTTATCTCGAATACTACGATTGAGTAACACATTTTCTTGCAAAACAACACCCACTTGGCGACGCAGCCAAGCGGGATCAGCTAATGCCAAATCGTTTCCATCAACTAATATTCGCCCATTTTCTGGTACATATAAACGCTGTACTAATTTTGTCAATGTTGATTTACCTGAACCAGAGCGTCCTACGATACCTAGTATCTCTCCAGCGTTAATCTGTAAATTTAAATTCTGTAATATTAAATGCCCATCTATTTTGTAGCGAAAATCAACATTTTCAAATGTAATATCACCCTTAATATCAGGCAAAGTTAAGCGAGATGTAGAATGCTCAGTTGGAGTATTTAAAATATCACCCAATCTCGCCACTGAAATACCTACTTGCTGAAAATCTTGCCATAGCTGTGCCAGGCGGATAACAGGAGCGGCCACCTGACCTGCCAGCATATTAAATGCTATTAATTGACCTACCGATAGCTTGCCTTCAATTACCAATTTTGCACCAATCCATAGAGTTGCCACAACAACCATCTTTTGAATGAGTTGTACTCCTTGCTGCCCAACCATTGCCAACTTAGCTACCCGAAAACTAGAAACCACATAAGCTGCTAATTGATTATCCCAGCGACGGGTCATTTGAGGTTCAACCGCCATTGCTTTTACCGTACCAACCGCAGTAATACTTTCCACTAAAAAAGATTGATTATCTGCATTGCGTGCAAATTGATCATTTAGTCGAGTGCGTAAAATTGGGCTAATAAAGGCAGACCAAAACGCATATATTGGTAATGATGCCAAAACTACCAGTGTTAAAGTAGGGCTGTAATACCACATTACAAACAAGAATATAAAAGAAAACACCAAATCTAAAACTGAAGTGAGAGCTTGACCAGTTAAGAAATTGCGGATATGTTCCAGCTCCCGTATGCGTGCAACCGTATCACCCACCCTTCTGCTTTCAAAATAAGCAAGTGGTAAAGCGAGTAGATGACGAAATAATCGTGCTCCTAGCTCTACATCAATTCGAGAGGTTGTATGAGCAAAAATATAAGTGCGTAGACCACTTAAAATGACTTCAAATAAACTTACTACCAATAAGGCAATCGCTACCACATCCAGAGTAGAAAAACCACGATGCACCAATACCTTATCCATCACAACCTGAAAAAACAATGGCGTAATCAGAGCAAAAATCTGTAGCACCACTGAAATAATAATAACTTCAAAAAAAATATAACGATATTTGATTACCGCAGGAATAAACCAAGTAAAATCAAATTTAGCCAATGAACCCAATATTGACGCACGGGAAGTTACTAGCATTAACTTACCAGAATATCTTTCAGAAAACTCACTTGCATCTAATATCATAGGACGATTTTCGATCAAATCATAGATGAGATATTTTGCAGCAGATCCCACCCCATCAATTTTAGTTAGTATAAAATGAGAGTTTAAATTTTGATCTAAATCGGGCTTATTATCACACCACACCAAAGCAGGAAGTGTTATCATTGACAATCGAGCTAAAGGCTGTTTTATAATCTTTACCTTTAATTCCAATTTCTTTGCTGCCAACATCCATTCAATTTCATTCAGGTCTCCTTTTGTATTATCAGAAAACTGATGCATAATGTCTGCTGGACTTGCAGAAATACCATAGTATTTGGCAAGGATAACCAGAGCAGATAGAGCAGGTTGTTGAGCATAATCTATCATAACTAAATTACTATTAAGGGTTTGTACATTAAGTCTAATTAAAGAAGCATCACCACCCATATCACGAGTTTCATAATCTATAACCAATGATATGGGTGGTGATATTGTCTAGTAAATTAAATCACTAAACACTTGGAGCTAAAATACCATGAACCGGTTGTGTAGTTGGTTGCAGAGCATTGGAGCTCACAGGATTCTCTGTACCAAATAACGCCATTGAGCCAATTAGCTTATTTAAACTGCTTGCAATGTCCGATACAGATATCTCTTGACTCTTATTTTTGTTTGCAAGCTCTTGCAATTGTTGAGATGTGATTTTCTCACCAACTTGTTTGTTTTCCAAAAGGCTATCAATTTGCTCAGAGGTAATATAAGTACCATCTTTGCCAATAAGGTGCTCAATTTTATTATCAGTTTTATGACCGTAGTAATTCACCAATTTGGATGTAATGTACCAATTTGATATATTAATACTACCCGAATTATCATTTCGCTTAATCAATATACCTTCTTTAGTACGCTCAATAGTTAACTCTGATAAATTAGCATCTGCGAATGCCAATTTATCATTACCTTTAGCATCGTACAGCGTATCATTCCCATCCCCTTTTCGAACAATGTATACATCATCGCCAGCACCGCCATTTAATACATCATCGCCAGCACCACCATCAAGTAGATCATTTCCATCATCACCTAAAAGTTGATCTGCACCTTTGCCACCAAATAAACGGTCATCGCCAGCACCGCCATCAAGTAGATCATTTCCATCTCCACCGTGGAAGATATCAGTGAATTTGGAGCCTTTGAAGTTATCATTAAATTGAGAGCCAATTATTTCTTCTACGGATTTTAATTGATCAGTAGACTTATACCCATATCCAACTTGTCTCAATTCATAATCACGATACTCAAGAGTCTCTGTGCGTTTACCTACCGCAGTATCTTGGCGTTTCACAACTTCATGATAAATATCACCTTTAGCCACTGTACGATTAACGATATAGCTGCCCATTTCAGTTGCATGTGTGCCATCTACGATAATATTACCCAAGCCACCATCTTTGCTATATAAAACACGATCGTGTCCGGCTCCACCGTCCACATTCATTTTACCTTGCCCAGCAAAGATATCATCGTTACCAGCACCAGCATTTACAATCAGCTCAATTTCCTCTACAGTTTCCTGCTCATTAATACGCTGAATAACTTTAGAGAAGTCTAATTTAGAGCTTGCCTCACCATCAGTGATCTGCCAATTTTTAACACGCTCAAATTTCAATTTATTGATATAAGAATATTTACCATTACTTATGCGTTCGCGAGATTCTTTACCTGCACTTAATAATGGTGAAGTAAAGTGTAATGCTTGAGTTTTCTTGCCATCTGAATTACTGATGTCTACAATTCCAGTCTTAGCATCTAATGTAATATTAACACCGGCCTCCACTTTTTTACCATCTTCAAAAGCATCTACATAAGCTTTTCCGCTCTCAACTTTCTCTCCCAACTTGGTAATACCTGCCAACTCACCGATATTATTATCCCAGCGTTGTTGTGTAATAGCAATAACACGCTCAGCTTCCAACTCTTTATTTAGCTCAGACAAAAATTGTAAGTTATTAGCCAAATAAGCAGCATAACGAGAGTCATAACCTTTATCAAAATAGTTCCGACCACCATTTTGCTTTTCCCACTCTAGAATTCTACCTTGCAAACGATTCGCAACACTTTCAAACATTGCTTGCTTAGATGCCTCTAGAATACCAGAGATTAATCCCGTTACTCCAGCGACCAATAGGGCAATAGGTGCACCAACAGCAGATCCTACAGCAGCGGCAGAAACACCCGCAGAAACTGCACCTAATGCCGTATTAATTGTAGTTAACGAAGCTTCAATAGTGCCTGCACCACGCTGATATTCAGCCAATAGATGGTCTCCATCATAGCCGAATTTTTGGAATTGTTTTGCAAATTCATCAAGAGCATTGGCATGGTTAAATTTATCCGCCGCATTCACAAATGCCAAAGGACTAATTGCCAACATAATTGATGAGGTGATTAAAGCAGCAACTGCGCCGGTAGTTGATAGACCAGCAGCAACGCGTTGTGCTAAAACATATGAAGAAATTGCTTTTGTTACATTACCAACAACTTGATTGCTTAACTCAAAACCTGCAGCCACTTTTTTACCAGTTGATGCATCTTTATCCGCCAAAACAAAACCTGAAGAAATACCTGATAACAAACCAGTAATCACTTCCAAACCAACACTGGTTTTAGAGAAATTTAAGTTTTGCAACTTATTTCCTAAGCCAGAGAAACCCTTAGCCTGCGATATAGTGGAGCCTAGCTTTGCCAGCTGTGCAGAAAATACCTCAACTGTTTGAACGCTACTAGATAGGTTGCCAACCACTTCATTGATCAATTCAATACTGGCTTTCGCTAAATCAGTAGGTGCAGCATCGCCTTGCTTGATCAAAGAATCAAGTTCCATGCCCGCTAAAGCAGTACCCAAGAAAGAACTGAGGGTTGCCAACACACTACTTGCATCTCCTAATTGATGATCAATATTCTCTGCACTTTTCAGCCCTTGTGCCAACTTATTGGCAGAATGTTTTTTTAAGAGTTCATCTAGTTTTGTTGCAGAGATAGCAACACCGGTTTGTGTAAGAGAGAGTAGCTGATTTGCCGTATCAATAGATTTTTTTGCTGTTTCAGTGTGATTAGGCTCTTCTGCCAAACGAGCAATTCCTAACTCATCGGCAGCTTTGATGAAGTTATTTAAGCTCCCTTCCTTTTGCAGATCATAGTCCTTAGGAATGGCCAAATAAAGACTTTTTAGTCCAGACTTAGTGGAGCTTAAACTGGCTTGAATATTAGTTTTAATTACATTTATTTTAGACATGGCTATTTACCCTAATTGTTTTAAAAAGGTTTGAATTAATTATCTTTAGATATAATAAAATTATTCTGAGTTGATAGTTTGCTCATCAGATCTTCGTGGTATTGCGCAAACATTTTTGAGGCCAACTTTGGATCAACAGATTTTCCATGGAATTCAGTTATCTTACCATGCGACGAATTTTCTTCCACACGGATAGCTCTAAACAATTCATCTGCAAACAACTCTCTCATGTGTTTTGTCAGTCTCAGACTATCGCCAAATGGGGTAATCCAGTCAATAAACCAGTTTCGATTACCCGACTGCCAATCTTCCAACTTAAGAGAGGTAACATCGTTAATATATTTAACCTCATTTTCCAAACTAAGCTTAGCCCAACTACAATATGCTACAGGCATATTATCTCTTCTTAGCAGTACATACTGCTTCGTTTCAATTGCTGGAATAACATTTGTTGTTAAGAGAGAAAGCGTCCAATTCTTATGCAAATTAGAATTAGCCCACAGCCAAGTAATCGCTCCAAGTTCTGTAAAATTATCATTCATGAGTATTCAACTCTCTAAGTTTTTTAAATTAAGTAACTCAAATAGATTTATACATTAACTTCAGCTCAACACAATTTGATACCCCCTAAACCAAAGAATCATAATACCAATTTAATTCAAAATATCATTTAACATTACTTTGGTACAGAACGAGCAACCTATCAGCATATGTTTACCCACGCCAAGGAGTCTATACCAAGCGATGGAAAGCCAAAATAATCCCAAAAAAACTTATAACAGCCTTAAACTACCGCCAAAAATACCAAGGTTCATTCATCCAAGCTAGGACTTTGGGATTAACGAAAGTGCGGCATACAAAACCATCATATAGATAGAAAGCATACCGAATAAGCATAAAAGATTTTGCACAACTCATCAAAAGTCATTATGGACAGACACTAATATTGACACCGTGCTAATTGATGCAACCAAAACATCCTTTAGACAGCTTAAAATAGTAAGGCGAAAAGAGTCATCAAACCATAAAGATTCAAATGGTCACATTTGAGTGCATTCTGACTATCAAGACATTCAAGAATACAATGCCAAAAGCCAGTTACTAAAGAAAAACATCAGTCTACTCAATAAGGCAGATAAAAAAGCCAATCATAAATTATCTGTCAAACATATTTTAATGAGCATTTACTGGTTAAATTAAACGCTTTTAAAAATTGTCTTGCCGCAATCGTAGAGAGCAATTTAAAAGTAAATCTAATTTTTGAGATTTATAATTTTTAATTGAGTTAAAAAAGTATTTAATGGAATTATTTATACAGCAAAACAATAAAATTTAAAATTATTTAATCTTTTGGTTATTATAATATAGCAATAACAAAAAATCAACCAACTCAGTATAATCATACTACAAATTTTCACATAGAATTAAGCAGGTTGATCAACATAGGACTCCGAAGAAGTCAAACCAAAAAGCGTATTTTTCAGATTGGGCAGAATCCAAAAAGAGCTCTAACCAATAACAAAAGTTCGTGCACATTTTTAGACACCCCCTTTCATCACAAAATCATCGCTTTTGATGGCATTGTGTGATAACATAACCTTAATATATGATTACAATATTTGACTAGGGTTTAGTATTTCTACCAGTCTTTAGACATCCAAAAAAACAGATTGCTAAAACTTGTCATAACACCCATCAAAGAGGAAATATTATGCCATCATTTGACATCGTTTCTGAACTTAATGCCCAAGAAGTGCGTAACGCCATCGGCAATACCGAAAAAGAAATCGCCACTCGCTTTGATTTTAAAGGCAGTAATATCACAGTTGAGATGAATGACAAAGCCAAAACCGTTACCATCACTACTGATAACGAACTACAGGCTGATAATGTATACGCCATCTTTGAAAAACAGCTCATCAAGCGAGGCGTGGATCTACAAACCCTAGACCCCCAAGAAAAGAGTCAGTCAGGCAAACACACCAAGCAAGTCATCAACCTAAAAGATGGGCTAGACAGCGATACCGCCAAAAAAATCAGCAAGACCATCAAAGAGAGCGATTTAAAGGTCTCAGCCAGCATTCAAGGCGACAAAGTGCGTGTTTCCGATAAAAAAAGAGACAATTTGCAAGCAACAATGGCGTTATTGAAAGAAAAATCTTTTGGCGTGCCATTACAATTTAACAATTTCAAAGATTAAATATATATAAATCAACAAGTTATAAATTATTTTAATATTTTTTAAAATAAATTCTTGACGAATAAAAATAACTTGATATAATAGCCCCAATTTTGAGAGATACGGTGAAAGTGTTCAAAAGTTGGTAAAGTAATTATTCATTGATTAACTTTACAGTCCTGTGCTCCATTCGTCTAGAGGCCTAGGACACCGCCCTTTCACGGCGGTAACAGGGGTTCGAATCCCCTATGGAGTGCCAATATTCTAAAAACAGCCCTTAATATTTTAAGGGCTGTTTTTTTATTAACAAGTTTATTTTTATCATCCATATAGAAACCGCCAACTCTCACAAGGGCAGGCGGTTTCTTATTGATATTTAGGCGATTAGCATTATTGACGCACCACTCGACCAATCTGCCCCACCTCACTGTTAAATACCCTTACAGGATTAATATCAATACCTCCACGGCGGGTATAGTTGGCAAGCACTCTTAGCGATGTTGGCTGAAAATATGTCATCATATCAGCAAAGATTCGCTCCACACACTGTTCATGAAAACCATTATGCTGTCTAAATGACAAAATATACTTTAAAACATTGCCAAAATCCACTTGATGGTCGCTGGTCATCTCAATCTGCACCACCCCCCAGTCAGGTTGGTTGGTAACAGGGCAGTTCGAGCGTAACAGATTGCTATAGAATTGATGGGTTGTTAATTTGCCCCGCTTGGTATTTTTTAAAAAACTGCTGTCAATATCATCAGTTAAAACCAGTTCTTCATTCACATCATCTAACGCACCATCAATACAAACCCCCATTGGCTTGGCAATATTTAACTCACTGCCATCTAAACCGATGATTTCCACAGCAACATCAGCCCCCACACAGACCGATAAGTCTTTTTGCAGGGTGGCTTTTAATTCGTCAGCAGTGCTAAATTTGGTAAAATTTAGGCTATTTAGATATAATTTTAAGGATTTGGATTCTACGATATTTGGCGAATCAGCAGGAATGAACAATCGAGCCATCGCCACTTGTGATACACCAATAGGACTTAGCCATGATAATTCAAAGGCTTGCCACATATCCACGCCGTGATAGACCTTGTCAAAACCCACATCTTTGATGATCTCATTTCGCCCAAGTTGTCGTGAAATGGGATATAAAATACTAGGGTCATAGGTTTTAGGATAGCTTGTGGTTTCACCCAATACACCATGAATACTCATTTTTTTACCTTTTACAAATCAGTTAATACCATCAATTTAGGTGGTCAGTCCCACCCCATCAAGTCTTATTTATAAATTAAGATATTCTGATGCGTCTGCCATCTTTTAATAGTTGATACGCCACACCATAAAATATCACACAAAATAACAAAATCGCCAGTAAAGCATAACCGACATTGACATCAGAATGCCCCAAAATACCATAACGAAAGGCATTTACCATATACACGATGGGGTTTAGTAGCGATAAGTTTTGCCAAAATGGCGATAAGTTTTCTAAAGAATAAAACACCCCACCCAAATATGTTAGGGGTGTTAAAATAAAACTTGGCACGATAGAAATATCATCAAATGAGCGAGCAAATACCGCATTAATCAATCCACCCAACGAAAATAATGCCGATGTACCAATAACCGTGATTAGCATGATTGGCACATGAGCGATTGGCAATTTGGTAAAGAATAATGCCACAATACTCACAATCAAAGCGATGGCAAGCCCACGAAACACGCCACCACAAACATAACCTAATAATATGGCGTGCTTAGATATGGGCGATACCAAAAGCTCATCAATACTGCCATGAAATTTGGTACTAAAAAATGATGAGACAACATTCGAGTAGCTATTGGTAATCACCGCCATCATAATCAGACCTGGTACGATGAACTGCATATAGCTAACACCGCCCATCTCCCCCACTCTACTGCCTATCATCTGCCCAAATATCACAAAATACAGCGTCATGGTAATGACAGGGGGTAATAAAGTTTGTGGCCAAATGCGTAAAATGCGTTTTATTTCTTTACATAATAGGGTATAAAAAGCAATAAATTGGGTATTCATGATTCTTCTCTGTCATTTAGTCGGTTCTCTTCGTTCACGCCATTCTGATGAAAATGACTATCCACCACACCCATAAATAATTCTTCTAAACGGTTGGCTTTATTTCTCATACTTAGCACTTCTATGTTTAGGTTATTTAATTCAATAAATACCGCATTTAGACTTTGTGATTTATCCAAAGTAATCTCTAAGGTTTTTTTATCCGCCAGATGCACACGGTGGGCAGTGCTAATTTGTGGCAAAGTAGCCTGCTCATCTTTTAAATCAAACACAAAAGTTTCTAAAGATAACTGCGTAAGTAGTGATTTCATCTCGGTATTAATCAGAATCTCGCCATGATTTAAGATGGCGATATATCTGCACAACTGCTCAGCTTCTTCTAAATAATGCGTTGTTAGGATAATGCTGACACCCTCCTCCTTATTGATACGCACCATAAAATCCCACATGGAACGGCGAAGCTCAATGTCCACACCTGCAGTTGGCTCATCTAATATCAAGAGCTTGGGTCGATGGATTAAGGCACGAGCAATCATCAGACGGCGTTTCATGCCTCCAGAGAGTGAGCGTGATTTGGTATGGCGTTTATCCCAAAGCCCCAGCTCTTTGAGCAAAAACTCAGCTCGTGGCAACGCCTCTGATTCTTTGATGCCATAGTAACCTGCTTGAGTGATGAGTATATCAAGGCATTGTTCAAATTGATTAAAATTAAATTCTTGAGGAACAACACCCAATTGGGACTTGGCAAGGCTTGGCTGTTTATGTAAATCTATACCAAAGATTTCCACTTTGCCATCAGTGGGTGGAAAAAGCGAACTGATAATCCCAATCATGGTGGATTTGCCCGCCCCATTCGCCCCAAGCAAGGCAAAAAATTCGCCCTGTGGTACGGTCAAATCCACGCCCTTTAGAGCGGTAAAGCCATTGGGATAAGTTTTTTTTAGGTTGGTAATCTTTAAAGCAGGACTGGTCATGTAAATATCGTTTCATTAAGAGTAAGTAATGTATATGGAGGCGAAAGTTGAAATGACAAATCAATTACTCATCAATCGGTTTAAAACTTTGATGAATGACGCCACCTTGCTAAATTTTGCCACCAGTTCGCCACATCGTCTTGACAATTTAGCAATAATAAAAAAACCAAATAGCCTAAGTGAGTCTGCCCACCTAAGCCATTTGGTCATAACAACAGGTTATTTAGACTGACTGATGATGTAATCTACAGCATTTTTTACTTCATCATCAGAGATGTCAGCACCACCACGAGCAGGCATGGCGTTAAAGCCATTGATGGCGTGGTCATATAAAGTCGCCGTGCCTTTAGCAATGCGAGACGCCCAATCAGAAGTACCAGTCTTTGGTGCACCCACCAAACCTGCATCATGGCAAGTTGCACAGATTGCTTTATACAGCATATCGCCAGGGCGTGCCTCACCTTCTACAGCAGGAGCAAGTACGGTGATGTTAATGTCACATTCTTCGCCATCAAAACATACTTTGCCATAAGGGGCAATGCGTGAGATGAGTTTTGGGTATAACGCAATCAGTTTTTTGACCTGCTCGCTATCCTCAGGGATAGACTCTGCTGATTTTTGAGGGTTGTCAGATGCTGCCACTTCTTGAGTTTTAGCAACTTCTTTTGTGGTTGTAGGCTGAGTAGCTTCTTGAGCTTGACTTGCCATTGTGAAAATCGCCAGCGTAGCGGCGGCAGATAACATTACAATTTTTTTCATTGTCATCATCTCATCTTAGCCTTGAGCAAAAAACTCTGGGTGTCTTGGGCTGATTCAGCGATTTGCTAGCACACGCCCAAATGATTAAAAATTCTCCCTGCTATTATAAGGGAAAAGGAAGGTAAAATGCCATGCTTTTTATGTAATATCTCAATAAATCAGCAAAAAATTAGTAATATTTTTAAAAATTTCTCGCTTTTTGTGGGAATGGGTGGCATTTTTTATAAAAACTTGCTAAAATTCGCCATGCCCAATAGGCACCGATATTCTTTTTAAGTCTTAGCACCTATAGCTCAGTTGGATAGAGTGTCAGCCTCCGAAGCTGAAGGTCGTGGGTTCGATTCCCGCTAGGTGCGCCACATAATATTCCTATAGGGTTCAAATCAGTATTTGAACCCTTTTATTTTAAAGGGTTTTATTGGTTTTATCGTCCTATACCGTCCGTATAAAACCGTTTAAATCCACGAAAAAAACTGGTATATTTACTGGTATAAAATTTAATACAGGAAATATACCAGCATGAGCCTTACAGATACCGCCATTAAAAAACTTAAACCGTCCGAAAAATGCAAACCGAACCGACCAGATAAAGATGCTGATGGTGGTGGGCTTTGGCTGTATGTGAGAAATACAGGCAATAAAGTATTTATGGCGGTTTATCGCTACATGGGCAAGCAACATGAAATCACTTTAGGCAAATATCCAGCCATGAGCCTAAGCCATGCACGAAGTGAAAATCTAAAAATCAGAGAATTACTAGAACAAGGCAAAAACCCAAAAGACATCATCAAGGCTGAAAAAGCCAAGAAAGACAATGAGACTTCTTTTGATTTTTTCGCCCAAAAATGGCTACATCATCAAAAAATAATGTTAGTATCAAAACCTATGAACGAGATTTAAGCATTTATAACAATCACATTAAAAAAGCATTTGGCACAAAGGACATTCACGCCGTTAATCTGACCGACATTTTAACACTGACAGAAAACCTAACCAATCAAGGGGCTATATACACCGCACGGCGTATCATTGGACAACTCAACAGCATTTATAGCTTTGTTGTACTCAAACAATTAACGCCAAACCTATATAACCCCATTCCAAGAAATATCAGACGCACCATCACACATAAAGAAACCAAATACGCACGAATTAAAATACAAGAATTACCCAAACTCATGCAGGACATAGACACCGCCAACATTGAGCCAATGACCCATTGGCTTTTATCTGCTGGCTTATACTTTTGTGCGAACTGGCGAACTGCTAGGCATGACATGGCAAGAAATCGGCCTAAACGCCAAAGTTTGGCGAATACCAGCCCACCGCATGAAGAAAGGTTTACCCCACATCGTCCCACTTGCCCCGCAAGTGATAGAGATACTACAGCAAATCAAATCTTTTGGCTTTAATAGCCACTATGTGCTTTATAGCAACCGAAGCAAAACGGGTGCAATGAGCGAAAACGCCTTTACAACCGCATTAAAACGCATGGGCTATCAAGGCAAGATGACTGGACACGGCTTTCGTGGGCTTGCCAGCACTTCACTTTATGAAATGCAGTACAACCCCAAAGCCATTGAATTACAACTAGCCCATATCAGCAGAGACAAAACCGAACGGGCGTACAATGATGCCCAAATGCTACCCAGACGCATTCAAATAATGAACGATTGGGCAAATATCGTTGATGAAGTCCGACAAAGCGACTTCAAAACCTACCAAAACCGCCTAACTGCTGACACCAGCACCGACCAACTTACCCTATTTTTAGAGCGACTGAATAAAAAAGCAAAAGACAGCCATACACCAGACACACAACCGCTAGAAATCCAAGCCATGCAGTAAATAGCACGCCTGCACGCCCAAAAATGATTAAAAATACAAATCAAAAGGGGGTATTTATTTTAAAGAATATATGTAATGTTATAATATAACAAAAAAAGTGTAAAAATTTGTGCCGGTACGAGCTAATTCAAACAAAAAAACCACCCAAAAAGATATATAAAAAAATAAAAAAAATAATATTTTTTTATATATTTATCCTTTTGCCGTTTGCCGTCTTTGATTTTTTTTATGCGCCGTTGGTATTTTTTGCCGTTCGTGCTTGTTCGGTGTTTTTACCAGCTTTGGCGGTGTTGATTTTTTATAGGCTTGCCACGCCTGCATTTTTTTATAGGTTATGATATAACTTTTTCATTTCCCAGCCATTCCGACCGAACCGCCCTATTTTCGCCCTAATCAGCGTTTGGCATGGTTCAGTGCTAGGGCTTGCGTGCTTGTTTTTATTATCAACATATTCACACCTTTTTAATGATGAATTTAAAAATACACCCCTAAAAGTCTGCTAAGTTTGCTAAGTTATTCAAAAAAAGCCCTGTAAGCCTTACCTCATAAGGGTTAAAAACTTTCCACCCATTTGCTAAGTTGTGCTAAGTTATTATAAATTTTACCCCAAACACCATAAAAACCAGCACAACCACGACTACACCAAACACTATCAATCCCTTTATCTATAAGGCTTTGCGGTGTTTTACTATTAAGATTGAATAACTTAGCAGGGTTATCATTTTTAAATTTTCGGGTTTTTTAAAGATGATGGGTATGTTATGTTGATGATATAAACATATCTATGCTATCATGTTTAAAACTTTGGATTTTTTAAAGATGATATTTGACCCAAACCACCCCTATAACAACTTACCACGCCTACCACCTTTGCAAGATGTGGAAACCAAAACCGTGCTAAAGCTATGCGTAACCGCTAGGGCAAGTCTTGCCAGCCTAAAACAAGCAGGCGAGCTAATCCCTAATCAAACCATGCTGATTAACGCCATTCCCCTACTAGAGGCACAATCAAGTAGCGAAATTGAAAATATCGTAACCACGACTGATAAGCTCTTTCAATACGCCCATGATGACAATGTGGCAGACCACGCCACCAAAGAAGCCTTGCGATACCGCACTGCCTTTTATGATGGCATACAAGCGATTAAAGAGCGACCATTAACCGCAAACACCGCCTTAACCATTTGCCAAACCATCAAAAATTCACAGTTAGGCATACGCACCCATAAAGGCACGGTATTACAAAACAGCGTAGGCAAAGTGATTTATACACCGCCAGACGACCCAAACGCCATCAAAGCACTATTGACGGACTGGGAAAATTTCTTACATGCTGATGATGATTTAGACCCATTAGTTAAGATGGCGATTGCTCATTATCAATTTGAGGCAATACACCCATTTTTTGACGGTAACGGACGCACAGGGCGGATTATCAATATTTTATATTTGATTGATAAAGGCTTGCTTGATTTGCCTATTTTGTATCTTAGCCGTTATATCATTCAAAACAAGGCAGGTTATTATCATGGCTTGATGGGCGTAACTGCCGATGGTAACTGGCAAGATTGGCTAGTGTATATGCTAACTGCCATTAAGGAAACAAGCGATTGGACAACTAAAAAGATTTTGGCAATCAAAGAGCTACACCAAAACACCGCTAATTTTATCAAAGACAACGCCCCCAAGATTTATAGCCGTGAATTGGTTGATGTGATTTTTGAAATGCCGTATTGTCGGATTAACAATTTGGTTGATAAAGGCATTGCCAAACGCCAAACCGCCAGCACCTACTTAGCCAAATTGTGTGAAATAGGCGTATTAAACGAAGTGCAGGCGGGCAAAGAAAAGCTATTTATCAACCCAAAACTAATGCAGCTACTGCAGAGTAACGACAATCATTTTTAACCCTTTTGCAAGGCTAGGAGTAATTAACCGAACGGCGGTTATTTTTCATACCTTAGACCGCCACCGCCTTGCACCTTTATTTTTTAAGGTATGGTAAGGTATGAAATGGGGTTGTTAGACATTACATTAAATCCCTTAAAAGATTATATCAGCTTACCCGACTTGCTGTTATTGATTGGCGAAAATACACAAAACCCCTTGTATGATATTTGCCTTTATTTGCAGTCGGTAAAGTTTGGCGAAGCAGTAACCCCCTACAAAATCAATCAAGATTTTGCATTGTACGAGTGCAAAGACTTTATCAAAAACATGGACGGCTTGAATGCTGTTTCAAGTATTATTGATGACATTGCCAATAATCTGAAACAAGATGAAAGTGATAGAAAATTGGTTGTTCAAAGTTTGATGGGACTAAATGAGATTTGTGGTTGGCAAGAACACATTAAACGCTACTTTTATCAGGAATGGCAAAAAGAATACTATTTCAAGCGACAAGATTTATTGGCATTTGAACCACTTGCAGAATGCCTAGAGCCGAATTTTGCCATGCAGGAGGAGTACAGGGAAATCGCACGGCTAAGAAAGCAATTACAGCAGGTATTAGATGGGCGTTATTTATCCAGCCTTATATCACAAAATGACCGCCTAAAAAAAGAAAACGAGACGCTACAAGCCAAACTACAACCCAACATCAACAGATATGGCACACTTAGCGAACAACTAGAACAACAAGCCCAAACCGAGACCATTAGCAAACTGCAAAACCGCATAGCAGAGCTTGAAAGTCAGCTTGCTAGTCAGTCAGAGAATGGTACGCCTGCTATTGTGGAGCTACCACACACCAACGCCGCATTAGCTGCCCTGTTTGATGCAATGAATACCCATTGGCAAAACCCCAAACAGCCACCAAAACAAGCATTTATTAAAAATTGGATATTGGATAATTATCCCAGCCTTGACCCCAGTAAGGCGTTATGGATTGATAAAATCATACGCCATCAAGACGTCTAAATGAAAATGATGTGGTGCTACTGCACCCATGTTGCCACAACCCAACAGGTGTGGATCTGACCAATGAGCAGTGGGATACTGTACTCGACATCATCAAAGATAAAAAACTCATTGCCTTTATGGATATTGCCCATCAGGGCTTTGATGATGGCATGGATGCAGATGCTTATGCCATTCGTCGTGCTGTTGAGATGGATTTGCCGATTTTTGTATCAAATTCATTCTCAAAAAACCTTTCTCTCTACGGTGAGCGTGTTGGCGGTTTGTCGGTGGTTGCACCGTCCGCAGATGAAGCCGAGCGAGTGCTTGGTCAGTTAAAATTTACGGTACGCCGCATCAGGGCGAAATTTTATCATATCGCTTGAGATGAAGTACTGATAAGGGATTGGATAATTTACTGATTGGTCATTTATCCTTTACTATCAACTCAAAGAAATAAAATAATATTTCTTTTATATTGACATCATATTAGATGTTATTTATAATTATCAATATTTCTCAAATGATACTGATTTTTATTTTAATATTGCAAATCATTATGGATATTGTATGAAATTTTACACAAAAAAACCACTTGCCATTATCGTTGGTGGCTTATTATTGACTGCTTGTGCTGGCGGAAAAGGCAGCTTTGACCTAGATAATGTCAGTAGTTTAAACACGCAAGGAGCCAGCCAGAACACTGGCAAATCCAATACTCCCAAAGAACCGACTTATCAAGATGAAAAAGGTGAAAGACGCACATTGGATATAAGTAGTGAGGAGCCAGCACTCGGCTTTATCAGCGAAATACCCAGACGAGGCAACAGAACAGATGGTGTTCAAATCGGTGAAGTCCAAGCCATCAGTCATACGCTTGAGGATTTGCCCAAATATTATGAAGACATCTTAAACAAGCAACCTAGGGCAAGTGGTGAGGTTGTCTATTCTCATGACAAAGGGACATTATCACGCACTCGTGATATGCAATATGTACGCTCAGGTTATATCATTGATGCTGAGGCGGGGGTGAGCTTTGTAACAGAAGCAGATGGCAAGCGTCAGATGTATTCAGGCTCTCGTGGTTATGTATTTTATCAAGGCGTCATACCATCCACCATCTTACCAACCCAAAAGGTCATCTATACTGGCACATGGGACTTTACTTCAGATACTGATAAAACTCGCACCCAGCCCCCAAGTGGCTTTACACGGGATAATCAGTCATCACCTGCCAATATGTCAGGTGCAACACCGCTTGATGCTTATGTCAATAACAACATCAAAAATGCCAAGATTGCTCATGGAAGTCGCTTTGAGGTAGACTTTACAAATAAGACGCTCACAGGCGATTTATACAGTCATGGCTATGTCGCTACCGAAAGCAAAGCAGGAGAGCAGGTAGATGCCCACCGCTATCATATAGACGGCAAATTAAGTGGCAATCGTTTTGTGGGCACTGCCATTGCTCAAGATAAAACTCATGGTATTTTTGGTAAAGATGGTGTGATGGAGGGTGGATTTTTTGGAGAAAAAGCCGAAGAAATGGCAGGTAAATTTTTGGCAGAGGATAAGTCGCTGTTTGGGGTGTTTGGGGCAAAGCGTGAAGCGTTGGACGATGCCAAACTACAAACCCGATTTGATGCGACAGTGATTGACAGCGACACTGTACAAAAATCCAGGATGGATACTTTTGGTCAAGTCAGTCATCTTGTGATTAACGGCAAGCGTCTGCCACTCTTACCAGATAATGTTAAGAGCTTTGCTGACATGGATTTTGTTCATACAAGGCAAGTGGAGCATGACGGCAAAAAGCTGTCAGTAACGGTCTGCTGTAATAACCTAGACTATGTCAAATTCGGTTCTTATGGTGCAATCAATGATGATAATGGTGTCATCACCATTAAAGATGGCAAGCTATTTTTGGTAGGTGAGCGTACTGATATTGACAAAATTCCCCAAGCAGGAAAAGCACACTATCGGGGTACTTGGGAGGGCGATATCGTCAGTAAAGATGGTCGCAAATGGTCGGTGTCTGCTTCAGGTGAGCCATCGGGTGCTCGTAGCCGATTTGATGTAGATTTTGGCACAAAGGAATTTTTGGGTAAACTTATCGGCGATAATGGTGTGGAGGAATTGCCAATCCTAAACTTAAACGGGGTCATTAGTGCTAATGGATTTAGTGGTAAAGCCACAACTCGTGAGGGTGGCTTTAATCTTGACCCAAGTAGTACGGGTGCCTCTGCCATTGCCCATATCAATGCTGATTTTCATGGAGGGTTTTATGGTGCTGATGCCAGCGAGCTTGGCGGAGTTATACACCATGATAAGGCAGGCGAGGATAAAATCGGTGTAGTCTTTGGGGCTAAGCGCCAAACCCAAACACCCTAATCCAAGATGATTTGTTTAGCCCAAATCAAGCAAAAAGACAGGTAAGACAAATCCCAAATTTTAAGCAAAAAGTCGCCGTCTGGGCGTCTTAGGGTGGCTTTTTGTCAAGTTTATGGAAAAATCACGATGAATCATAATGAGTTAAAAGTAAGATACCGCCTGCTATTTTTAGCGGTCAGTATGGCGATGTGTGGTACGCCCGCCTTTGCTGATGAAAACGATGACCCAAGTGTTGAGCTTGAGGCACTAAATGCGGTAATTAAGCGTCAAGCAACCCGTAAAACCAACGAAATTACAGGGCTTGGCAAAGTCGTCAAACGCACTGAAGACATCAATAAAGAGATGGTTCTTGGCATTCGTGATTTGACACGCTATGACCCAGGTATCAGCGTGGTTGAGCAAGGGCGAGGAGCAACCTCAGGTTATGCCATGCGTGGCGTGGATAAAAATCGTGTTGCCATCGTGGTTGATGGTTTGTCTCAAGCCCAATCCTATCGCTCAATCCAAACACAGGCTGGCTCTGGGGCAATCAATGAGGTGGAATACGAGAACATCAAAAGTATTGAGCTTAGCAAAGGCTCAAGCTCAGCAGAGTATGGCAGTGGTGCATTGGGCGGTGCAGTGGGGCTGACCACCAAAGATTCATCTGATGTCATC
The DNA here is from genome assembly GCF_030177935.1 of Moraxella haemolytica. Lineage (NCBI taxonomy): Bacteria > Pseudomonadati > Pseudomonadota > Gammaproteobacteria > Moraxellales > Moraxellaceae > Moraxella > Moraxella haemolytica. The sequence goes on along the minus strand of NZ_CP089974.1, from coordinate 587,034 downwards.
AAGGAAGGTCAGAGTTGGGGATTGGACACTAAAACTGCCTACAGCAGTAAAAACGACCAATGGATACAGTCAGTGGCTGGGGCATTTAAGATGGGCAAATTTGATAACCTGCTTATCTATACCCACAAAGAGGGTAAAGAGATCAAAGGTCATAAAGCCATTGATGAGTATTTACACAGCTATCAGCCACTAGAAGGCTACTTTGATCGTTATGACTTGCGTAAGCCTGACACTTATGGCAGAAGTTATTATTTAGTCAAAGATGATTGTCCAACACTGGACTGCACACCTTTGCCATTTGCCAGTATTAACAGCGATGTCTTGCCCATTCGTACCTCGCCTGCCTTAAGCAGTAAAGAGCAGGAACAGGCAGACAAAATCCGCTATCCAACACGCACCGCCAGCACCAAAGACTATACAGGCATCGACAGAGTGCACGCCAATCCGATGGATTATAAAAGCCAATCCATTTTCTATAAGGCAGGTTATGATGTGAGTGATGTCCATCGTTTGGGCATGGTCATAGAGCATACCAAACAGCACTATAATATTCAGGACATGACCCTACCTGCTTATTACACCAAAGCAGACATCCCTAAAGGCGTAGATTTAACTCAAGGCAGTATCAATGCTGAGACGGGTCTTGCGGTGGGCAATTCTGGTATCGTTGATGTGGCGGACAATCCACTGTCAGGACTTGTATTTAATAAAGGAGAAAGTGGTAGATATGGTGCTAGATACAGTCGCACTCGATTTTTTGATGAAGAACACCAAAAAAAGCGCTTTGGTGTGTCGTACGAATTTAAGAGTCCCTCTCAAACAGGACTGATTGATAAAGCATTGCTTAGTCTAGACCATCAAACCATCGGCGTGGATAGCACGGTGTATTTACAGCGTTGCAGTGATTATCCCAATATGAGTCGCTGTCAGGCAAGTGTGGATAAGCCATGGTCATGGTCTGGACGTGAATTTAATCAATACGAAGAAAAACTCAAATTAGCTCAGCTTAATTTACAAAAGAACTTTGAACTTGGCAAATCCAAACACCGCTTTCAGACACTGATTGGGATAGGCGATGTCAAATCCACACTAGAGCGTGGTGCTCTGGCATACAGCTATGCATCTGGCGGTTATAATAATGAATATAAGCAGGGTCATAATGGCAGTTATGACAAACCTCGCATTTATAAACGAGTGCCTGTAACCTTACAATCAGCCATTACTTGCAACAACGAAAGTACTGACAATAATAACTGTGAACCAAGAATCATCACAGGCAAGCACAGTTTTATGGCACTAAGAGACCACATTGCACTGGGTGATAAGGTGGATTTGGGGCTTGGGGTGCGTTATGATAATCACCGCTTTAGTACTGATGATGACTGGACGGCGGTGGATAATTATAAAAATTGGTCATACAATGCAGGGTTTACAGTACACCCCAAAGACTATTTGGCACTGTCTTATCGTTATTCTAACGGCTTTAGAGTGCCTGCCTTTTATGAGATGTATGGCATTCGGGTGGGTGCATCAGGCAAAGATAATGACATTGCTGACAAAGATTATAAAAATCGCATCGCCCCACGTCCAGAAAAATCCACCAACCATGAGTTTGGTGTTGGCTTACAAGGGCGATTTGGTACGATTGAGACGAGCTATTTTCGCAATCACTACAAAGACCTTATCGCCAAAGGCAACAGACGAGGTCAGTACACCTTGAGCGATTATTATAATATCCAAAACATCACTTTAGAGGGCATCAATGTTTTGGGTAAAATAGACTGGTATGGAGTCTATGACAAACTGCCAGACGGCCTGTATTCTAATCTGGCGTATAATCGTGTCAAGGTCAAAGACCGACATATCTACGATGGCTATACCATGACCACTGACCCGATTTTAGATGCCATTCAGCCATCTCGTGTGGTCGCAGGTATCGGCTATGATGCACCCAGTGGCAAATGGGGATTTAATCACAGCTTGACCTATTCTAAAGCCAAAAATCCTGATGAATTAACCGGCAGTGCCTACTATGGTCATGAGATTGCCATCGCTGTACCCAGTAAGCGTAGCCGCAGTTGGTACACACACGATTTAACTGGCTATTATATGCCTCATGACAACATCACACTAAGAGCAGGCGTGTATAATCTGATGAACTATAAATACAGTACTTGGGAGAGTGTGCGTCAATCATCCATCAATGCTGTCAATCAAGATGTCGGTACAAGTCATGCTCGCTACGCTGCCCCAGGGCGAAATTATACGCTGGCGTTGGAGATGAAGTTTTAGGTGTCGTTAGAATGTAGGCTTAATCCATCACATGATTGGGTTGAGCCTTATTTTTTGGCGATTTGACAGAGTTATGAGAAATTACCATGTATCAATGTATTATAAAAAATATGTCCGTGTCGCTGCTCATTGGTGCTGTGCTTTTGCCATTCATGCAGGCTCATGCCAATCGGATCGATGAACAAAGCTAAGATGACAGACGATTGTAATCTGTTGATCAGCCTTTTAAAATCCCTGAGCCTACCAAAACGCAATTACCCATCGATATCAAGCAGACAGAGACAATGACGGTGGATGATGAGATGCTGTTGGCACAGCCAGAGCTGTTAGCAAGGGCAATGTTATCGGCATTGGTGTATCATCAGAGTGATGGTGTAGAGATCTTATTGCCCATTTATGAGGCACAGCCACAAGCATTGATAGAGACACCGATGGTTACTTGGGCGAAAGCGACCATTGCCACGAAGCATCAAGATCACCGCACCGCTATTACCTTATATCAAAATCTGGTTAAAGATTATCCAGATAATCAGCTGTTTAAAGCACACCTAGCCCAAAGCCTAATTGCCCATCGTCAATACAAGGAGGCATACACCATCATTGCAGCTGATCCTGTATTGGCTGAGCAGATGGCTCCTTATGCCAAAGCGATTGATAAGCTGACCAAGACGAATATTCATATTGGCGGTAGTGCTATTGTCGATAAAAATACCAACAAGCCAGCCCCAAGCAACACTTGCCCCTGTTGTTATCGCTGTCCAAGCGTTGCCTGCCCAGGCAGTAATGCCCGTCCAAAGATTACCAAACCAAGCGGTAAAGCCGCTCCAAATACCAACCAGCCATTGCCAAGCGGCACTTGCCGCCTGTGTGATGCTCGTCCAGAATGCCACAAGCATTGGCTTAATAGTATCCCAATTCTTGTAAATCAGATACGCCACACCAGCGATTGCCATCGCTACCAAAAGAATGGGGTTAGCCATCATCATGCGACCTACTATTAAAGCCACTCGTCCAATCATCATAAAGGCTTGACCGACTTTTATGCCTACACTGACAAGCGATGAACCAAATAGCCTTGCAAAAGTCATGATTTTGCCCAGTACAGACACAAAGCCAGTCGCCCTTGAACGAATCAATTTAAACCCACCTGTAAACAGACTAATGGCAGTGCGGGCTTGACGAGCAGACAACCCAAACAATCTCAAAGCGGAGACAGCTCCTACCCATCTGGAAAAGACGAATGGACGCATTAACCAGCCTAAAAGCACCTATAAAACGAGCTACTACCCCATACCCAGATAAAAGACCACCAAATAACAGATTAAAACCAAATCGAACCGCCAATGAGCCTGCTTTAAAGGCAAAAAGAGCAGCCACCACCTTAAATAGCGTGGCAACAAGTTCAGGATTGGCTTTAGCAAAGTCGATAACTGTTTCAATAGCAGGCTTTAAATCATCAATCAATCCATTTAACGCAGGCAACACCACTGAGCCAATGGTAATCCCCAGAGCGGTCATATGACCTTTGAGCGTCTGCAAATTATTAGCAGTGGTTTGGGCTCGTGCTTCGTATTCTTTATTCATCGAGCCTGCGTATTGCGTACTGTCGCTAACTTTGCCTAGATTGCCTTTGAGTGTATCAAGTTGCGATAGCAAAGGGGCGATAGCCAGTAAAGACTCGCTACCAAATAACGACTCAAGGACTTGCCCCTGTTCATGCTTTTCAAGTTTTGAGATAGATTCCAATACTTTGAGCGTTGTCTCCTCAGCATTGGTCTGCATATCTTTGGCGATTTGCTCATGGTCAAGACCAAGTTTTTTCCATGCCTCCTTTTGTCCTTTGGTTGCATTCTCACCCTTACCAAGTGCCAAAAACATATTTTTGATGCCAGTAGCAGCAACTTCATCAGCCACCCCCATGCCACGAATGGTTGCACCAACAGCGGCAATCGCCCCTGCTGATGAACCAACAACCTCGCCAAACGCCCCCACTCGCTGGATAATTTCCATGATGCTTTTGGCAGCAGCAGGGGTGGTATTGCCAAGATAATTGATTTTGTCAGCAAGGGTTTCCACGCCTTTTTGGTCTAACTGGAAAGCGGAGCGAAGTTCCGCCATTGATTGACCTGCTTGCTGGGCGGAAATGTCAAACGCCACGCCCATTTTGACTGCACTGTCAGCAAATTGCATTAACTGCTCTTTGGCAATGCCTGATTGACCACCCAATGCCACAATGTTGGCAATGTCGGTGGCAGACATTGGGCGAATGGTAGATAGGTGTAGAATTTCGTCAGACAGTTCTTGAAATTGCTTTTTGGCAATGATAGGGTGTATTTTTAATTCATCATTAAAAAGGTGTGAATATGTTGATAATAAAAACAAGCACGCAAACACCAGCCCCACCGCCTAGATATAGCCATCAACAAAGATAAGCACCAGCACCGACCGAACCGACCGCCCCAGCACCGAACAGCAGGCGTGAACCGTGCGACCGTGCTGGCTGGTATGTGATGGGGTAGGTTTAAAGTGAAAAACCCTTGTCTTTAAAGACCGCCACCCTAATACTTTTTCCGTGTGGGCAAAATTCCATAGGGGGTATATCCACCACCAACACCAGTCGGGGGGCGTGCAAAAAATACCAAACACCACACCAGCGGACACCACGCCCCTATTCGTGTATAAAAAAATTCTGTTTTGAAAAAAACTTCCGAAAAGATGGAGAAAGTGGGGGCTATAATAAAGTTACATAAAGTTACATAAAACCGCCCTGCTTTTCGCCAATTTTCGCACACCTGCATGACATGGCAATAATAGGGCAAAATAGCAAAAAACAGGGGTTATTTTGAAAAAAACTGGTATATTTACTGGTATAACTGAAATTTAATATAAAATAATTATTTAAATATCAATAATTTATGTGTTTTATGTGATGCCCGCTAGGTGCGCCATTTATTATTATAAAGTCAGTTGTATCTGCTTTATTAATAAAAAAATCACCCAACGATGAACCGCACCCCAAAAGTTAGACACTCTAACCTTTGGGGTGCTTTTCTATGGCAAAATACACAACCAACTTTAAGTTGTCTGCAATAGCATATTATCAGGGCAGACACAGCTACAAACAAACTGATAAACAGTTTAACCTACCCACAGACAGCATTGTTAAACAATGGGTCAAACTCTACCAAGCATATGGCATTGATGGTATTAAAAGACGCAATACCAAAGCTGTCTATGATACAGATTTTAAACACAACGCTGTTTTAGAAATGATGGCTGGTAAACCCTCTCATCAATTGGCAATAGAGCTTAACATTAGCAATCACGCACTTTTACTCAATTGGTTTTAGTCTTATCAGTCCTTTGGTATAATGGGGATTACCCCAAAACCCAAAGGCAGAAAAATAATGTCTAATTCAAGCCACAGCACCAACAAAAACCAAGTAAGCAAACCAAAATCCCATTGGCAAACCAAACCAGACAATGAAAAAAGCGTTGATGACTTATTAGCTGAACTGGCTTACCTTAGAGCAGAAAACGACTACCTAAAAAAGCTAGATGCCTTAATTCGTCAGAAACAACAAACAAAGAACAAATAACCATCGTGCAAGAATTAAGGCATAAGCATGCCCTAAACACCTTACTTGGTATTGCTAACTTGCCAAGAAGTGTGTTTTATTACCACATTCATCAAAACAAAAAGCCTGACAAAGATTTATCCTTAAAAGAGTACATCAAGCACATCTACGATACCCATAAAGGCAGATATGGCTATCGTAGGATTTGTGCAGAACTGAACAACCAACTTGCCAGTCAAGGTATTGTCATCAACCACAAAAAGGTACAACGCTTAATGCAAGTCATGGGTTTAAAAGCTAAAATCAGACAAAAAAGACACAAACCTTATTCATCTTATCAAGGTGAACAACAAGGCAAGATAAAAGACAATGTGCTACAAAGAGACTTTCAAGCCACAAAGCCTAATCAAAAGTAGGCAACCGACATCACAGAGTTGAAGGTTGAAGTTGCATCAAGCAGAGGTGATGATAATGCCAATAGCAGTGGTAAAAGTAACAACAAAACTTACCACAAACTCTACCTATCCCCCGTTATAGACTTGTTTAATGGGGAGATCATCAGCTACACCATCAAAGAACGACCCACTTATGAGTTGGTACAAGAGATGATAAGTAACGCACTTTGTAGGCTTGGTAAAGATGATAAACTTATTATCCATTCTGATAGAGGTTGGCATTATCAGATGTTTGATTATCAACAAACCTTAAAGAACAATGGTATCATCCAAAGTATGTCAAGAAAAGGCAACTGTCTTGATAACGCAGGGATAGAAAGTTTTTTTTTGGCACACTAAAACAGGAAGTCTTTTATGAACAAACTAAGTTTACAAGTCTTGATGAACTTAAAATCACCATTGATGAGTACATACACCACTACAATCATGATAGAATAAAGAGCAAGCTAAAAGGACTAAGTCCTGTAAAGTACAAAAACTTAGTCCTTAGCGAAACCACTTAGTTTTATCAACCTAGCCTTTAATCCTGTGTTTAAGATTTGGGGGTTGGTTCAAAAATGGGGTGTTTTTTTGTTGGGTTAGTTTTGGCGATAGTTTGGTGCTTCTTTGGTAATCTGCACATCATGGACATGAGATTCTTTCATGCCTGCTGATGTTACCTTTACAAAAGTCGTATTCTTACGCATCTCTTCAATGGTGCGACAGCCTGTGTATCCCATTGATGATCTCAAACCGCCAGTCAGCTGATTGATGATGCCTGTTACAGGACCTTTATAAGGCACACGACCCTCAATCCCCTCTGGAACAAGTTTATCCACACCTTCTTTGGCATCTTGGAAGTAGCGGTCAGATGAGCCATTTTGCCCACTCATTGCCCCTAGCGAACCCATGCCACGATATGCTTTGTAGTAGCGACCTTGGAATAATTCTACCTCACCTGGAGCTTCTTCTGTACCCGCCAAAAGACTGCCCACCATGATGCACGACGCCCCTGCAGCTATCGCTTTTGCCATATCGCCAGAGAAGCGGATACCACCATCAGCGATGAGCGGAATGCGATCTTGCAGTGCTGTTGCAACATTATCAATGGCACTAATCTGTGGCACGCCAATACCTGCAATGATACGAGTGGTACAGATAGAACCTGGACCAATCCCAACTTTAACAGCATTTGCCCCCGCATCCATGAGTGCCAATGCCGCATCACCTGTGGCAATATTGCCACCGATTACCTGAATATTTGGATAATTCTTTTTAATCCACGCCACACGATCAATTACGCCTTTTGAATGCCCATGTGCAGTATCTACGATAATCACATCGACATTTGCCGCAACCAGTGCTTCAACACGAGCTTCTGTATCCAAACCTGTGCCGACAGCCGCACCCACACGCAGACGACCTTTTTCGTCTTTGCAGGCATTTGGGTTATTTTCAGCTTTAGTAAAGTCATTGACTGTAATCAAGCCTTTTAGTCTAAAATCATCATCAATCACCACCACTTTTTCAATGCGGTGCTCATGTAGCAGTGCCTTAATAGTCTCTTGTGGCGTACCCTCTTTGACCGTAACCAACTTTTCTTTTGGAGTCATGACATTCGCCACAGGCTGTGCCAAATTGGTCTCAAAGCGTAAATCACGATGAGTAACGATACCTACAACCTTATCTGTGCCACGCTCAACCACAGGAACGCCACTGATTTTATGCTCACGAGTAATACGAAGTAGCTCACCTACGGTTACCTCCGGATAAACCGTTACAGGATCAGCAACCGTACCTGCCTCAAATTTTTTGACATGGCGAACACGACTGGCTTGATGCTCAATGCTCATGTTCTTATGTATGATACCTAGTCCACCAAGCTGTGCCATTGCAATCGCCATCTTAGATTCTGTTACAGTATCCATGGCAGCAGAGATGATTGGCAGATTAAGGTTAATATCGGTGGTTAAGCGAGTGGTTAGGGTGGTTTCTTTAGGTAGGACTTCTGAATAGGAAGGCAATAGTAGCACATCATCAAAAGTGAGTGCATCGTAGGCAATGCGTAGCATAGGTTATTTCCTTTAGAGCTTACCTGCTTGTAATGACAGAAGAACTAAACAGTCATCAAAAGGCAGATTATGCAGGTTGTAAAATAACGATGTATTCTATCAAAAATTACGACAACAAAGCAAATGATTTTTGATATTTTTAACATATATCCAACACATCTTTAGCAAAAATCCCTAACATACCACTGGTATTTATAGAAAAATTTTGGCATAATTAATAAATTTTAACTACAATACACACCGCATTACTATTAATTTTTATGAATCAGTAGCCATAAAGATTATTAAGTAATCCCAGCCAATCACCGATAATCCCTGAAACTTTTTACCACAACCTTAATGGAAAATAACACAATGATAAAGCTGCGTACCATCATCACCACATCATCTTTATCTTTAGCACTTGTTTTGAGTGCATGTAGCGAAAATTCTAACGCTCAGGTCTCAACAACAAGCACCAGTCAATCAGCCAATAAACAAACCACACCGCAAGGCAACTCCAATGACCCATTGGTGTCGGCATTGCAAGCAAATTTAAAAAAATCAGGCGTTGAGCTGACCGTAAAGTCTGCCACACCCACTTCAATGGACGGTATCTATTGGGTAAGTTTTGATGAAGCACCGCCCATGTTTTCAGATGCCAAAGGCGAACATCTAATCCAAGGGCAAATTGCCAATATTGGTGGCGAAAGACCAGTTGACATTACTGCCGCCCTTCAGTCCACACTCACCAAAGAAAAACTCACCAAAGTAGATCCGACTGAGATGATCACCTTCCCTGCCACAAATGAGACCAAAGCGGCCATTTATGTTTTTTTTGATCCAACTTGCCATTATTGTCAAAAGCTACACAGCGAAATTGACGACATTAACGCCCAAGGTATCGAGGTGCGTTATTTGGCTTGGCCTAGAAACGATAGATTTATCGAACTCACCGAGGCCATCTGGTGTAGTAACAATCGTCAAGACGCTTTAACACGAGCTAAAGAAGGCGAAAATATCACCGCACCTGCCTGCGACAACCCTGTCAGAAGTCATATAGAGCTTGGTCATCAAATCGGTGTTAGCGGTACGCCTGCCGTCTTTACCGAATCAGGGCGACAAATTGGTGGTTATTTACCCGCTAAAGAGCTTGCCAAACTTGCGATTGAATATAAAGATTGATGGAGAAATACTTAGTGATTTAGGAGACTTGCTAAAACACAAGAGAACACAAAACAGAAGATAAAAAATTTTGTGAAGTATCTAGCAACTTTGTCAAAGTTATGATAAGTTAAGCACCCATCTTTTATTAAAATAGACAGAATCTGAGAGCGTCTTGTGAACAAAACCATTAATCTTGCCATATTAGGCTTAGGTACTGTCGGTACTGGCGTGGTCAATCTACTAAAAGACAATACCGATGAGTTGGCTCGTCGCAGTGGTCATGTCATCAATATCACCCATGTTGGCACACGCCGCCACCGTGATGATATTGACCCTAGCATTCAACAGAATGCTGACCTGATGACCATTGCCCAAGCTGATGATGTGGACATCGTCATTGAGGTCATCGGTGGTACTGATATCGCCAAAGATGTCATCATGCACGCCATTCGCCATAAAAAACATGTTGTTACCGCCAATAAGGCTCTACTGGCAAAATATGGCAACGAAATTTTTGCACTTGCTGATGAATATGGCGTACAAGTGCGTTATGAAGCAGCGGTAGCAGGTGGCATTCCGATCATCAAAATCATTCGTGAAGCCCTAGCCGCCAACAAAATAGACTGGTTGGCTGGTATCATCAATGGTACAGGCAACTTCATCATGACTGAAATGCAGACCAAGAATCGCAAATTTGGTGATGTGCTTGCCGAAGCTCAAGTGCTAGGCTATGCTGAAGCTGACCCTACTTTTGATGTTGAAGGCATTGATGCTGCCCACAAACTATCACTATTGGCATCTATTGCCTTTGGTATTCCCATTCAGTTTGACAAAGTATATTGCGAAGGCATCACCAAAGTCAGCCTACAAGATGTGGTCTATGCCAAAGAACTGGGCTACAACATTAAACATCTAGGCTTTGCCATTCGCCGTGAAAATGGCTTTGAACTGCGTGTTCACCCAACGCTAATCCCAGACACCACCCTACTTGCCAATGTGCATGGCGTAAAAAATGCAGTGATGGTTGATGCCCATCCACTGGGTCAATCGCTGTACTATGGCGATGGTGCTGGTGCTGGTGCAACCGCATCGGCAGTCATGGCAGATGTGATGGATTTGATTTATGTCATCACTGCCGCCACACCAAGCGATGTTCCCCATCTTGCGTTCGTGCCAGAAGAGCTATCAGATACTCGCATTTTATCTAGTGATGAGATGACCTGCGGTTATTATCTGCGACTGACTGTCAAAGATGAACTGGGTGTACTGGCTGACACCACTCGCATTCTAAGTGATAACGGCATTAATATTGACGCCATCTTGCAAAGAGATGCCCACAAATCAGGACTTGTGCCAATTATTATCTTGACACTACCCGTCCTAGAAAAACAAATGAACCAAGCCATTAAACAAATAGAAAAACTATCTGCCGTTACCGAACCTGTCGTTCGTATTCGCCTAGAAAGTTTAGATGAGTGATTATTGGTAAGTTATTCATGACCATCAAATGCGGTCTTGTACCATCGCATTTAAAAAAATCTGAAACAAAACTTAAAATAAAAAAAGAGCATCAATGAGTGATGCTCTTTTTTTATTTAAAAACCAACCGATATAGGCTTAGCTACATCAATATCCGTCAAACTCGTCTCCAAGTCGTCCCTGCACGGCCATCTTCAAGCTCCACGCCCTGCTCTTTTAATTGTTGGCGAATCTGGTCAGCACGAGCAAAATCCTTACTTGCCTTCGCTTCTGCTCGCTGCTTGATGAGTGCTTCAATCACATCAGCAGACAATCCATCATCATCTAGACTGGCTTGCAAAAACTTGCTGGCAGACGCAGTCAATAACCCAAGATTGCTCGCTAAGGTTTTTAATAGCAAGCCATATTGTAAGGCACTTTGTTCATCACCTGCTTTCATCGCCTTGTTAATCTCGCCTGCCACCAAGAACAGCACGCTCACTGCTTTTGGTGTATTAAAATCATCATTCATCGCCAAGATAAAATCCTTGACAAAACCTTTAGCAAAATCCTGCAAAACGATGGTATCATCAACCACAACCTTACCTACACTCTCGGCTGATTTTAGAGCATGATATAAACGACTGATGGCGGTATGACTCTCATTTAAAGCAACATCAGAGAAGTTCACCTGACTACGATAGTGGCTCGATAGGATAAAAAATCTGATGGTCTCGCCATGAAACTTAGCAAGCACCTCTTTAATGGTTGAAAAATTCCCCAAAGACTTACTCATCTTTTCGCCATCAACATTGATAAACCCTACATGTAGCCAATGGTTGGCATAGGTCTTACCTGTACAGGCTTCAGATTGAGCAATCTCATTTTCATGATGCGGAAACTGCAAATCATGCCCGCCACCATGAATATCAAAAGTCTCTCCCAAGCAAGTCCCGCTCATCGCCGAGCATTCAATATGCCAACCCGGACGACCATCACCCCACGGGCTTGCCCATGCTGGCTCGCCTAATTTGGCTTTTTTCCACAGTACAAAATCAAATGGATTGCTCTTGTCGCTTGCCACCTCAACACGGCTACCTGCTTGCATATCGTCAAGATTTCGCTTAGAGAGCTTGCCATATTCTTTAAAGCTATCCACCGCATAATACACATCTCCGCCTTTGGTGTAGGCGTGATTTTTATCCATCAGCGTACCAATAATATGTTGCATCTCGCCGATATGCTCGGTCGCTTTTGGCTCAATGCTTGGACGCAGACAGCCTAAAGCGTCAGCGTCTGCATGCATGGCAGTGATGAATCTTGTGGTAAGCTCGGCAATCGTCTCGCCATTTTCATTGGCACGATTGATGATTTTGTCATCAATATCGGTAATATTACGCACATAACAAACATCATAGCCTAATGCCAATAGATGACGATAAATCACATCAAACGCCACCATCACACGAGCATGTCCAATATGGCAATAATCATATACCGTCATGCCACAAACATACATACCCACCTTGCCTGCTTGTAACGGCACAAAAGGCTGTTTGTTTGCACTCATGGTGTTATAGATGACTAGGTCGTGCTGATGACTGGTGAACATACTCATGGCTTATCCGTATTATGACTGACTAAACGCATTATCATACCTAAAATTCCACAAAAATGCCATCATTTCGCCATAAATCTCTTAAGAGAATCACGACAAGAAAAAGACAACAATGTCCGCAGGGATAATGGATATGTTATAAAAATCAGCATTGTTAGATTGCCGGATGTCTTGATGAATGAGTGCTGATTGTGGGTTTCATGAGAAAATACAGGATTATACAAAACAACCATCTCAGATTATGCCAGAAAGCCATAAAAAAGGTATTTACATACCTATAAACAACATCAGTTGATTGAATTATTGCAGTCTTTATCCTTACCATGCTCAATGCTAAAATTAAGACCTACATTTACATTATTTGAGAAAAGGTATAACCGAATAGCATTATTGATACAGCCATTAAAAAGATATATAATACTTTAGATATCAGTAGGTTTGGTTACTTTTGGGTATTGCATTTTACAAAATTTACTGGCAATGTCAATCACATCAACGGCATAGAAAATTTTTGGAGCCAAGCGAAACGAACGCTCCGAAAATACAGCAGAATTGACCGAAAAAATCTCCCTTTATTCTTGAAGGAATATGAATTTCGGTCTAACTTTGGAACACCAAAAGAGCAGTTAAAAACACTGCGAAAATGGTGTGGGATTTAGGGCTAATCTATGTCAGTCCCAAAATGAGAAATCAATGATTTATGAAACCAACCATAACTTATCGTCCTGAAATTGATGGACTAAGAGCATTGGCAGTTCTTTCTGTTATTTTTACCATCTTGATGATCGCTGGATTTCGGGCGGTTTTATTGGGGTGGATATTTTCTTTGTGATTTCGGGCTATTTAATCACTAAAATTATTACCACAGAAATAATGGCAGGGGATTTTTCATTCCATCACTTCTATACACGAAGAATTAAACGGATTTTTCCTGTTTTTATTTTTTACGTTTACCTATTTATTACCCGACTCAATTTATTCGGCATTAGGATTAAATAACACCTATTATGCGTCAAACTTACGCTTTCCGGAGCTATTAGTTGGGTCTATATTAGCGGTTATAAAGCCGATAAAATGGAAGGAAAAGTCTCAATACTGCGTGAGTTTCATTGCCTTTTTCGCATTATTAGCTTGCTTGTTTTTATTCCATAAAGATATGCCTTTATTACTAAATGACAGTTTATTGTTGCCTTGTGTTTTAACGGCAATATTAATTTCTTCAATGGAAAACAGCCAAAGTCTGATAAAGAAACTCTTTTCTTCTAAGCCAATGGTGTTTGTCGGAAAACTATCTTATTCATTATATTTATTCCATTGGCTGTTTATTGCTTGGGCGCATTATATCACGGCAAAGCAGCAATTAAGTTTTAATGTTGTTCTCATTATTCTTGGTGCAAATTTTATTTGTTCCTTATTAAGTTATTTTTTATTGGAGAAACCGATTCGAAAATCGGCCCTTTCATTCAAAAAAGCACTTGTGCTTATCTATCTCATTCCTTCGGTTTGCTTAATCAGTTATAACTTGGTAATGAAAAAACAAATAACAACAAGAAATAACGCATTTAAAGAAATACCAGAGTATGTTGTCGCAGCGGATGATAAGCTGGCTAAAAAAGTCGCCACTTTTGGCGACTCACATGCAGGGCATTTACATCCTTTCTTTCACTATATCGGTAATCGTGAAGGTTGGGCAATAGGGAATATAGGGAATGTAGAGATGCCCATTAAATGTCATTTGCCTTTGACTATAGAGGGTAAGGTTCGACCGGAATGCGAAACCTTATTGGCACAATATGAGCCTTATCCCATTGTGATGATTTCTATGTTTTATGATTTAAAACGGAATAATGGCCCTGTACCGAGAATGGTACCAAAGGAATTTTTTATCGAAGATTTTGATCAGAAATTTATAAATTTGGTGACATATTTTGCTAAAACGAAAAAAGTGTATGTGTTCGCTGATGTGAAAGTGGCAGATCGTTCTCCCTTAAGATCTGTGTTTTTAGAGAAATATGGTTTAGAGCGGTTTTTAAAACCGATTGAAGAGTTAGGAAATAAAGCAGAAAGCAATCAGTATATCTTTAATTTAATTAAGGATATTCCTAATGTTCAATGGGTTGATCCCGCAAAATATTTGCCTCAAGAATATTTTATTAATGGTATTCCGCTTTATATCGATCAAGATCACTTAAGTTCTTTCGGCTCATTCTGTATGGCAGAACAGTTCCATAAAAATGAACGCTTGCTTATGGCAGATGAGGTAGAGAAATTGAGTAAGTAGTGTCGTTTGAGCAAAAGCGTGCTAAAATTGGCACGCTTTTCTTCCGCCCATTCGTTAGGGCGATATTTGCAAATTTTTTTCAAAAAATGACCGCTTGTTGGCGGTTTTTTGTTTGAGGAACAAAAAGTAGAAAGAAATCATGCCGAGCGGTTTCACTGCTAAATGCCAACCCTGCGACTAAAAGTGCGGTAAGGATGAGCAGGATTTACCCCCCCTGCCCCCACAAGCGGGACAGAAATTAGCTTATCACTTGGATTAATTTCCACGCCACCGCTCACGCAGAGAACAGCATAATTAGCCATTATCTTAACCACACCCTGCCTAAAAAAGCTGCCGATGAATTAAGTGGCAACACAGATGTCCAAAATGCCGTATATCGCCACCTGCTCACCTTTTTTGGGCGTTATAAGGGCGACACCTACGCCATTCCCTACAATGGCGAAGAAGTATTACTCCATTGGGCAAACAAAGACCAATATTACACCAAGTCGGGAGAAAACTTTGCCAATTACCGCTTTAAATTATCGGACGGACGAGAAGTCTTTTTTAAATTAAATCAAGCTGATACCGCCAAAGACAATCAAAAAGACAACGATTCCAAACGCTTTTTTGCCCTTGCCAATGCCCAAATCGATGACAATGAAATTTTACCCATTTACGAGTCTGATAACGGGCAAGTTTTAACCATTTTATTTGATTACAAAGCCTTTCCCAAATCCGCCAAACAAAACAAAATTTTGGCAGACGATTTGGCAACCATTTTTGCCAATGAAACGGTGGCAACAAACTGGCAGGCACTGACAGAAAAAATCCCAACAGACAAAAATAAAGAACGCACGCTATTAGAAAAACATTTAAGCGATTACACCACCAAAAACACCGCCGATTATTTTATTCATAAAGATTTGGGTGGATTTTTAAAGCGTGAATTGATTTTTATATCAAAAACGAAGTGATGAATTTGGACGATATTGACAATACCCAAACTGCCGACCATATTGCCCAAAATTTACACTTAATTCAAACTTTGCATGCCATTGCCTTTGATATTATTGCCTTTTTGGCACAATTGGAAAATTTCCAAAAACGACTTTGGGAAAAGAAAAAATTTGTTGCCGATTGTCATTATTTAATTACGCTGGATAATATTCCAAGTCAGCTTTATGATGAAATTTTTGCCAACGAAAAGCAAATCCAAGAATGGCAAAACTTATATGGTGCAGAGAATATCAAGCGTGAAAATGTGCATTTGGTTATCAATACTTCTTTGTTTAATCACGCCTTTCAAGCCAAATTATTGGCGACTTTTGATGATTTGGACAATCAAATCAACGGCACAATCATTCATAGTGATAATTTTCAAGCCCTAAATTTATTACAAGCCAAATATCAAGGGCAAGTCAAATGTATTTATATTGATCCGCCTTATAATACTAATGCTTCAGAAATTATTTATAAAAATGAATATCGCCATTCAAGTTGGATTACCTTAATACAAGATAGAATTTCTCTTGGATTGAATTTGGCACAACAATCTGCGATTCAATTTACAGCAATTGACCACACGGAATTATTTAATCTTGGAAAACTACAAGATTTTATTTTTAAAGAGGAAAATAGAATTGCAATTATACCTATCCAACACAATCCAAAAGGATGATGCGGTGGAGTATATGATTTTGCAGAGGCAAGCGATTGGGCAAGTAGCTGATTTTACGGCAAACGAATGGATAAGAAACAATCGTGTGGTAGAGATTTTGCCTGAGCTTGAAAAACCTGATTATGAATTGCTTATGCTGTATGCCTCACAGCGTTATCCGTCTGCGATAGCGAGCAAGTTTGTGGAATTTATCGCAGAGAAAACCTGAGCCTAAACAAGCGGCAAAAAGCAGTAGGATTTTGCCAATTTCAGTTCAACCGATTATGATAAACATATCAATTCTCCAACGCTCCAAAATGAAACACCTATTTCTCTTTCTTCTACTGCTCTCCCACACGGTACTTGCCGAAACATGGCAAATCGGCATTCTCGCCCAGCAGGGGAAGCTTATACCCGCAGCCACTGACAGCCGTGGGTGGATTGGTTGAATGAGCAGTTTGAGCTGGTGCCGTTGGGGTTGGGGGAGGCGAATAGTCGCCCCGATTTGGATTTTCTACTAACCAATCAAGCACAGTTTTTCTATCTCAATAATCAGAATGTGCGTTGGCTTGCGACGCTGAGCAATCCGTATGCCAATACCTGCCACCAAAATAAGACCTTTCAATCATACGGATAGTTGGATTCATAAAGTGCTACAATATAACAGCCCATAAAATACCCCCAGTACAAGCACAGGCGTACTGGGGGTATTAGCTTTGGCTTTTTCACAACAACGGTAAATCCACCTCAACGCACGATTATGATAAAATCTGCAATCCTTTCAATAAGTTCAGCTTCTTCTTCACAAACTCGGCTTTAAGTTCTTTTAATTCAGCTAAATTGGCTGCTTCGCCTTCTAACAATTCCCCGTCTTTAGTCAAGGATTTGTTCATTGCCTTTAGACGCTTCCAAACATAGTTTTCCAATTTATCCTGCTTAATGCCTTGTAAATATCCGGCAATAAAAAGCAATTCAACATCATTGCAGTAAATCCCCGATCCCGTTACAGGGCTAGCCATCACACCCATCTCCGTTGGACTCAGTGCATGATCGACAATCCGTTGGTTGAGTTGCTCACACGACTTCTTATTCCGAGCAATAACATCATCGGAGTGTGCCAGCATAATTTCATTTCTTGCCTCTAAAATAGCCAACAGTTCAAAAAATGCCTTTGTTGGAATCTCTTTCTCTAGTTTCTTCCGTAGGGTCGCAACCGAATGAATTTTATAATCCGATAAAATATCCAACAGTGCATTGATATACTTTTCGTTCAAATTAACCTGAACACTGTAGGTCAATGTGTTTTTAACATTTTCTCTGTCTGTTGTTAGAATAATGCTCAGTTTATTCCAAATTTGCTCTTTTTCTATATCGGTTAGCTCTCTTTTGCCCTTAACCCACAGGTCTCGTCTAAATGTCCGATTTAAAAAGAAATCTTTTATCGTCTGTCTCAATGAAGGATCTTTAATGCCCGCCAAAAATGCCATCTGTTCTTCATTAAAGAGTGATAATGTGTAATCATCAACATAGTTTGCAGAACACGCAAAACTCATTTTAGCTTGCTTTAAATACGCCTCCATCTCACTAAAGTACATTGGTTGCCAATGTTCATTCAAATACTCGTGAGCGACATAACGAGCATCCATACCGGCTATATGTTCTATTTCTTCTACAAGCAGTGGTGCTTTCTTAGACATCGCCGAACAGAGTGATACGGTTTGTTGCACTGAGGATAATGCAGATTTTAAATTCTCACCGCTGCCTTGCATTGAAGGCTGCATCTTATAATATTGTTCAACTAAATGTCGTAATGGTGCTTTTGTTGACCAACCCGGCTGAGCGTTATAACTAATATACAAAACGCCGCCAACCTTTAACTTACGCTCAACAAAATCAACGATAACTTGCTGATTTTCCGGCGAAATCCAAGAGAAAATACCGTGAAGACTGATATAGTCAAAGTCCGGCAAATCCTCTCTGGTGCAAAACGCTTGAAAAGATTGATCGGATAAAAATAAATTTTCCTTACCTTGAGCAAGATTTTGGGCAAAGAGTGCGTGAGCAGGATTAAAATCCGTACCATACCATTGGGCATTATTATTTGAATGGATGTTAATCGATACCCCCATTCCAAAACCAAGTTCGCAGGCATTATACTGATTATCCAAAATAGCCGGCGGGGCAATATTTTCCATCAACAAAGGCAAAATACAGCGTTGCGGATTCAGATCCGGATAATACCCCACTGTATAATTGATATCTTTCATATAGCCTTCAGACCAGTCAAACATTAAAACATCTCCAAAAAAATAAGGGGTTGTAGTAAATAAAACCTAAATTCCACACCATTTGCAGTGTTTTTACTGCTCTTTTGGTGTGTTAAAGTTAAACCGAAATTCACATTTCTTTAAGAATATTCGTTTCAGGGCAATTATTATACCTTAAATTATTTAGTTTTTAAAAAAATATTAAAATAAAATCCAGATTTATTTGCATCAAATGCCTATTTCTATCAGATAAAGCAATCCATAAAATGGCATTTCTTTTGTTTCTATTATCCGACTTTTTTATTGTTTAATGAATAAGCACTTTTCAAAGTATATATCGGTCTTTCTCAGACCCCAAAAAAGCCTTTCATCTTAGGCGAAATCAAAACAGCCGTAACCGAGCTATAAAAAGTCTTATCGGCTAGTTTTGAACAAATGCTTTTATCAGTAAAATCCGCCAAACTTTCATCATCTTTTTCGCCTTTGTTGATGAGATTGCCATCTTGCTTTAATTTATTTTAAATGACATCAAAAGAATCACGAATGGTTTTTAAATCCAGCCCCAACCCACGCCAAACCATGCTATAATACACCTTGTATTGAGCGATGCTAACAACAATATTTACAAAGCCAAACAAATCATCAATAACAACTATCAAGGCGAAATTACTTGACCCACAAACCCTTCCCCTGCATCGCTTGCGGTCTATGCTGTCGCCATGTCTATAAAAGCGAACAAACTGCTTTTTTGGACAGGGGCGATGGTATTTGTCAATTTTTGGATACCGATACCAATCTATGCCAGATTTATGAGACTCGCCCATTAGTTTGCCAAGTTGAGCGTTATTACCAGATGCATTTTCCAGATGCATTTTCAGAATAAAATAGATTGGGAGACTTTCGTCAATCTCAATCTTGAAGCTTGCCATCAACTTCAAAACCAAACGCCAAAATAGCACTTACTTTTTATAAATTTTAATACCAAAATTTAGATGGTCTCATAACCGTCCATAGCTGATAAGTTTTGGGCTGATTTTGCCAATTTGACTTTTAATACCAGCATGGCTATTGGCAATTTGCATGTCCATAATATATAGAATATTATCATTTTTAATCACAGCGATATTATCAACTTGACCTTCTAGTGCATAAACACGGTCAGTTAAGTATATGATTTAATCGGTGTGCGTGTTATTTACAAGAGCGGTCATCGTCAAACAACTTGCCAAAATGACAGTCAAAACATTTTAGCCCATCACTAAATACTCCACATACCCAAAAAACACCGCTCCAAATAATATGTAGAGCGGTGTAATCACATCATTTTAAATCACATAAATCCACGCTCATATTGTCGTGGTACAAACTGCATTTCAGAGCTATCTGCCCGATTTTGTTGATATTGGGCGTTTAATACCCAATAAGGGTCTCTTAAAAGCCCACGCCCTACCGCCACAAGGTCGGCATCGCCTGCACATAATACATGGTCGGCAAGGGCGGGGTTGTCAAGCAAGCCTACTGCAATCACAGGCTTGCCTGTTACCTCTTTGACCTTGCGAGCAAGCGACACTTGATAGCCTGCACAAATCTCCGGGTGATTACCTTTGTGCAATACGCCATCGCCACCACCACTCACATCAAGCATATCTGCCCCTGCGTCCGCAAATCGCTTAGCAATCTCCACACCATAATCGCTGTCAAAGCCATCTTTGCCATATTCTTGGGCAGAAATGCGAACAATCAAAGGCATATCCGCAGGCATTACCGCCTTACACGCCTTGATGACTTCCACACCAAACAATGCTTTATCTTGACCGTATTCATCGTTACGCTGATTGGATTTTGGCGAATAAAATTGATGAATCAAATAACCATGTGCGGCGTGAAGCTCAATCGCATCAAAGCCTGCATCCACCGCTCTTTTGACTGAATTGGTAAAGGCCTGCACCAAGTCTTTGGCTTCTTGTGTGCTCAGCTCTCTTGGCGTAATCAGATTTTGCCCAGCATAATCTAGCTCACCATAATGAATGGGGCTTGGGGCTACAGCATTCGGTTCGTCTTGAGCTTTTCTACCTGCATGAGCGATTTGGATAGCGATTTTAGCACCATGGGCGTGAACACTGTCCACGATTTTTTTGAAAGCGTCTTTTTGTGCATCATTCCACAGTCCCAAGCAATTAGGGCTTATGCGACCGTTAGGGGCAACATTGGTCATCTCCACGATAATCAAACCCACACCACCCACCGCACGGCTTGTATAGTGGACAAAATGCCAATCATTTGGCATGCCGTCAGTTGCTGAATATTGACACATTGGCGGCATAACGACACGGTTTTTTAATTCTAGGTTTTTGATAGAAAAAGGGGTAAAAAGTTGGCGGATTTTTGCCATGTTAAATATTCCTAATAGACATGAATCAGATTATTATAGCAAGCTTACCATACTAGCAATATTTATTATTGTTACAAATAAGACAGCTTTGTAACCACAGTCAGATTGTTATCATCATTTTAAAAATGAATAATCAATCAGACGACTGTCCATAGTTCCTAGCTCCAAATAGAGCCGTTCCCACTCTCACCATTGTTGCCCCATTTGCCACCGCATCTTCCATATCTGCACTCATGCCCATGCTCAAAGTATCCCAATGGGCAAATTCACCCAAATCCGCCATCTCATCAAACAATGCTTTGGCTCGCACAAACGCATCATGACTGTCTTTGGCAGGGATAATCATCATGCCACGCAAACACAGCTTTGACAAACTTTCCACCTGCCGTGCCAAAGTGAGTAGTTCATCGGGCTGTACGCCAGATTTGGTATTCTCATCATCAATATTAATCTGAATTAGCACATTAAGTGGGGGCAGCTCACCTCGTTGCTCATTGAGTCTATTTGCAATCACCTCTCGTTCAATGGTATGCACCCAATCAAAATGAGTGGCGATGTCTCGGGTTTTATTCCGCTGAATACTACCAATATAATGCCATGTGATTGGCAAATCGGTTAGCTGACTTTGCTTACCAATCGCCTCTTGCAGATAATTCTCACCAAAATCACGCTGTCCGCAGTCAAATAATGTTCTAATGTCAGATTCAGGCTTGGTTTTAGATACCGCAAGCAGTTTGGCTAGGGTTTTTTGTTTGCTTTGCTCATTTGCTTGATTGAGTGCGTTGGTAACTTGTCTATAATGGTTAAACAGTTCGTCTTGTCGCATGACCATCTCTTTTATCTCTTGTTCCTTACCTAATAAAGTACTTAGGTTTATCATATTTACTGTTACCATATCAGTGTATCATGACCACCTAATCTTTTTAAGCAATTTTATAAAATTTACATAAAATGATTGTTTATCAACCCAAAAACATGATTTAATAACTCATAAATCCACCATGAACGCCAACATGATTACAACACTTGCCGACCTGCTTTGCTATGCCAAACAGATGCACGCCTCAGATTTGCACTTATCTGCAGGCGAAAAGCCTCGTTTGCGTATTGATGGCGATATCATGCCGATTCAGACTGCTGTGCTTAGTCATGATGACATCATGCGGCTACTTAGTGAAATAATAAATAAAAAACAGCTTGATGAACTGACACAACAAAAAGAACTGGACTTTTCTTTTGAGATTGTCGGACTGTGCCGATTTCGTGCCAATGCTTTTTATCAAAGCCGTGGTATATCGGCAGTCTTTCGCTTGATTATCGACCAAATACCACATATTGACGACTTAGACCCTAGTAACACTTTCAAAAAATTATGTCAATTAAATCAAGGTCTGATACTCATCACAGGGGCGACAGGCTCAGGTAAATCCACCACGCTGGCTGCCATGATTGATTATATGAATCAGCATCGCCCCATACACATTTTAACCATTGAAGACCCCATCGAATTCATACACACTTCTAAAATTGCTCTCATCAACCAGCGTGAGATTAAAAAAGACACGCATGATTTTGAGCAGGCACTAACATCTGCCATGCGTGAAGATCCTGATGTGATTTTAATTGGCGAACTGCGTGATTTATCCAGTATTCGCCTTGCCCTACGAGCGGCAGAAACAGGTCATCTGGTCCTTGCAACCTTACATACCAACAACGCCCCCAAAGCCATTGATCGCATTATTGATGTCTTTGATGCTCACGAAAAAAACCTAATTCGTTCCATGATTTCAGAATCGCTACAAGCCGTCATCTCCCAAACCTTAATCCCAAAAATCAACGGTGGGCGTGTGGCAGCCTTTGAAATCATGATGGCTACACCTGCCATTCGCAATTTAATCCGTGAAAACAAAGTTGCCCAGATGCGTTCGGCAATACAAACAGGAATGTCTGATGGCATGATGAGTTTTGATGGTAGTCTAAGACAGCTACTTAATCAAGGTCTGATTGATAGACAAACCGCCCTAAGTTTTGCCAATGAGCCTGAACGACTTTAGTGCCGCTTAATGAATTTAACAGCTAATTTGTTCACGACCAATAAAAACAAAAATAACCTAAATAAGTAGGTTATTTTTGTGAATAAATCTAATATAACACTTGCCAAATTTGGCTGTTTTTTTAATCAATTTAATTATCTAGCGTCTTTTGACACTCTTCTTTATCACACACCCCGTGCAACACCAAAGAGTGTGCCGACAGCTTAAAGCCATACTGCTGTGCCACTTTGGTTTGCTCATCTTCGATGACTTTGTTGTTAAACTCAACAATTTTACCACAAACATCGCACACCAAATGGTCATGATGGTCTTCTTGGACAATCTCAAATACTGACAGATTATTTTCAAAGTTGTGTCGCTCAACAATGCCTGCCTGCTCAAACTGGGTCAGCACACGATACACAGTTGCCAAGCCAACATCTTCCCCTTGTGTCGCCAACGCACGATACACATCTTCTGCACTCATGTGATGATGCTCTGCGGTCTCCAAGAGTTCTAAAATCTTGATGCGTGGCAGGGTTACTTTAAGCCCTGCTTTGCGTAAATCTTTATTGGTAAATGCCATAATTGTCTAACCTATGTCGTTATGATTGATTTTATCAAATGTTCATGAATGGTTTATTATCATCTGATAATCAATTACAAAATGAATGAAACATACTTTATCACATTTTCCTGTAAATTACACCCCAAAACCCATATATTTTAAGTAAAAATTTGTCAATAACTCCCATTAAACAAATCAACCCATATCCACAGCATATCGCTGTTTTTCACACTAAAACCTGCATTTAATCACCAAAAATACGGCACAAAAAACTTGCATATTTGGGCACTTGCGTTTAATATGTTAAAAATTTAAATGGCGAAGCACCCCTTTGCAAAATAATCAAAAGATAATACCATCAGAGACAACACCATGAAAAAAATCCTAACAGCCACCCTGCTGGCATCAATAACCGCCCTATCTGGTTGTAGCATATTTCGTGTCTATACCATCGATTTGCCTCAAGGCACGCCCATCACCCAAGAAAAAGCCTCTCGGATTCAGGTGGGTATGAGTGCCGACCAAGTGCTGTATCTACTCGGCAGTCCTGCTGTGCATGACACCCTAAATCCTAATCGTTGGGATTATATCTATGACTACACCGCAGGCACTGTGGGTAAAAGAGAAGGCAAGACTAATATCAAAAATGCCAGTCAATACATGAGCATCTACTTTCAAAATGGTCGTGTGGTGCGTATTGATGGGCATGATAGCCTACCTACAAAAACACAAAAAGCCCAATAACACTTGTGGTCTCACTCTAGACCATAGACAGCCATCACAACAATAAAAAAGCACGCTAAATTTTGCGTGCTTTTTGTTTTTAATGATTGATAAAGCATTAAGCCACCAACGAATCATCATGGGTTTAGACTTTTATTTCTAACTTGTTTTTTGGATTTTTGTTTGCGTCTGGTCATTGGGTCATATGATAAAGCACGATAAATCTCCACCCTATCGCCATCATGCAGTGGTGTATCTAGGCGTTTTTTTTGTCCATAAATACCGACATACCAAGCCTTATGATTGGGACTGGCGTGCTGATTGTCCGCACACCAGCTGGCAAACTCAGACAATATCAGCATATCAAGCCAACCGCTCATCTGCAAAACTTGCCAGACCGTTGTGCCATCAGGAACATCCATCTCGGTGTACAGTTGCTCGCCTTGTTTGGCAACATAAGCCAAAGCCACACGCACCATTACATCAGCCATTCTGTTACCAAACCCACAAAAGCAACCAAGACCGCCATAGGCACAACAATGCGAATCAGTACACGCCAGACATTATAACGAAGCTCGCTACCAAAATTTAGTATCTTACGCAAATGGCTGATTTTCATCACAAAGCCTGCAAATATCGCCAGTACAACAACCGCAACCAAACTGATGACCGACAGAACAATGAGTAGCACGCTTGATGGTAATAAACCAAATGCCAAACCAAGCGCCAATAAAATTACTCCGCCTGCCATCATGCCAAAACGAGCAATCAACTGACCACCGGCATAGGACAACAAAAACGCTGCGACCAACAACATACCAACGCCTGCCACCACAAAGGAGGTCTGATTAACCATCGCACTGCCTGCCAACAGTGCCAATGAACCAAAAATAAGCTGTGTAAACCAAATCGGCAAAATCATGCCTGTCAAAGATTTCTTAGCATCGACCACCTCTAAGGTCGCATTGACGCTACCGAACCAATACAGACCCGTACCCACACCCACCGACAGTAGTGCAAGCAACACGGCACGACCCCACTCACCAAGCGTAACCTGCGTAAGCACAGGTATGCTCACACCACTGGCCAGACCACCATCAAATAGCGATATCAGCGAACCCACCAAAATCAAAAGCAAACCTACAGGCAATAAGCGAGACTTTAGCAGACTTAAAATCAACACAACAATACTTAAGGCTGTTGCAATGCCTATGCTTGGCACGCCAAGATTGTCAGCCACTTGTGGCATGTGCATCTTAAAACCCCCTGCCACATAAGAGACAATATTGACAGCAATAAGAATAGATACCAGTACCGACAATCCTGCAAAGATTCGCCATACCATAGACGCATCTGCCTCTCTGGTGAGTTTTTGCATACCAAGCCAAGGGGTCTGACCGCTACGAGCCGACAGAGCAAACTCCGCAAACAAAACGGGTAGCCCAACCACACTCATCGCCACAAGCCAAATTAGCCAAAAATCCAATTCCCTTGCCATGTTTGGTGGAAGCTGGTGTGCAAATAATAACGGCAATGCACACGCCACAAAAAACATCAGTTGTCTTTGAAACATAGTCTAGCCTTATAAAAAAGATACTCCATTGTATCACAAAACCACATCAATACGTAGACAACAAAAAAACCCCAGATGGGGCTTTTTGTCAGTTTTGATGATGATTATTCAAATCATGTTTAAAACACTGCTAAAATCAGTGAACAGCAGCCAAGAACTCTGATAAAATCTTAATGTCTTTGTCAGATAGTTTGGCAGCAACCATCTGCATCATGCCTTTCTCGCCTTTTTTGGCAGAGTCATTAGTACGCACTTGTTCGGCCACCAGACCTTCATCTTCACGACCTGCCGCACGGAACAGTTTTAATTGTGTGGCTAGATAAGTTGCATGCTGACCACCCAAGCGTGGAAAAGCAGCCCACTCATTGCCAGAGCCTTTAGGGTCATGGCAACCAGCACAAGGAATGATACCACGAGTCTTATCACCACCTAGATACAATTTTTGAGCAGTGGCGTAAGTGGCTTTATTACCATAACCTGGTGCCCAAGGAGCTTGAGAAGCATAATAACCTGCAACATTCGCCAAGTCTTGCTGGGTAAGATTGGCAAGTTGAGCTTCCATCACACCGTTACGGCGAGCTTTGGTTTTAAAATCTACAAGTTGCTTGTATAGATATTTGACATTTTGACCGCCCAAATTTGGCTGAGCAGGTGCAACGCTAACACCATCAACACCGTGGCACGCACCACAGTTAACATCAACAATTTTTTTACCCGCTTCAATGTCATAGCTTGGTACGGTAACGATGGCACTAGCACCCATGCTGGCAATACCGAAACCCATAGCAAGGGCAAGTTTGGCGAAAGTGGTTTTATTGGCAGGTTTCATAACAATTTCCTACTAACTACTGGGCAACGCCCAAGTCTTGGGTTTTGTTCAAAATAACTCAAAGTACACGACATCAATTTTTTGATGCAAATCAATACATCAGAATCTCTGCTATTATAGCAAGACTTCACTAAATTTTCCTACAGAAATTGTGGTTTTAGTAACATTTTTTTCATTTTTTTTATCTTTCTTTGAAAAATAAGGCAAAATTTAACCAATCTAATGTATCTTACTGATTATTTATTAAAATATATTCAATATTTATAAATAATCATAAATATTATTCATGATAGGCAAACAATGAGCCTACCACCACTCATTATTCAATTTATTTTTCCATGTATTCAATCAGCCGAGCAAAATCATCATTACTACAAGTCTGGCACAACCCCATCGCAGGCATTCTTGGCATTCCTTGACGAGTGTTTTTAATTAAAGTATCCACTCCTTTTTGGGTCTTTAACCGATCCCATGTGGCTTTATCGCCTTTTTTAGGAGCATTTAGAGCACCACTGTCATGGCAGGTAGCACAGGTATCTTTATAGATACTAGCAACATCAGCATGGGTAATGCTTGCAACCGATAAAGCAAGGCTTGTAACGATTGTTTGTAGTAATTTTGACATAATAACTTCCGCTAGGATTCAATAAGAGAACGGCCGTTTTCTCTATTGGCTTTATTATGCAAGTTTTTTGCTAAGATGCAAGGGGTATTTGGTAATTATTACAATTAAGGGTTGTTATCAAGCTGATTACTCACAAGTCTTATTAAATTTTGTGATACTTGCCATCAAAGCGGACTGGCAACAGCATTTTTATGATGATTGATAAGCGCCATTATGTAGCACTTGCACAAAACCAACCACAATAAAAGCAGTTCTTTGGCTGCTTTTTTCTTTGATTTTATTGTCTGTCTAATGGATTTAGCTGCTTTCTAAGGTATTTGTCGCCCACTGATAGCGTGTTTCGCCTTTTCTTATTCCTGTTTGGATGACTAAGCCCTGTTGAACCAGTGGTCTTAGTGCATTATAAACGGCTTTGCTGTGTCTTTTATCAGGCTCTGCACTTGTGTTTTTGGCACTGTCTAGCATCAGTGCTTGTTTTGCGATTTCATGCGTTAATAATGGTTTATCTGTTTGTTTTAGCACCTGCACTACTAGGGTTTTGATACTATTTTTAAAAGCGGATGTTCTTAATTTGGGCAGTTGGTCTATTTCGCCCATGATTTTAGCAGCTTGGGTG
The DNA here is from genome assembly GCF_030177935.1 of Moraxella haemolytica. Classification (NCBI taxonomy): domain Bacteria; kingdom Pseudomonadati; phylum Pseudomonadota; class Gammaproteobacteria; order Moraxellales; family Moraxellaceae; genus Moraxella; species Moraxella haemolytica. The sequence goes on along the minus strand of NZ_CP089974.1, from coordinate 558,890 downwards.
AGAATGTGAATTTGTTGGTCAATCTCTTGGATTTGTTTTTGTAGTGCCTGTTTGTGCTTAATAAGTTTATCAATTCTACTGGCAATGTCGCTGCTGATATGAGATTCTGCCATATTATCCCCTTATTGTTTTGGCTTGTTTTGGTTTTTAATTGGATTTGATTTTGTTTTTTCATTGGGTGTGATGAAATCAAAGTCGCTTAATCAAACAAACTCCAGATAAACCCCTTGACTTAAATTTAAGGAACCTCCATGCTTTCACAGCACAGATAAAGAACAAGGTGGTAAGTGATGACTAAACTTACCCAAGAAACCTTGTTTTCGTCAAACACACAGCCTGAAAACCAAACATTTCCACAAAACGAAAACGAACGGCTCGCAATCTTAAAACAGCATTTCCCCAACTGCTTTGACAAACACGGTGCATTTTTGCCTGACAAAATGGCGGAAATCCTGCATTCAGACGGCATTGCCACGCAAAAAGAGGGTTACAGCTTAAATTGGCTGGGTAAATCTTATGCACGTGTTTTAAAAGACACGCCCCCTGAAACTTTGCTGGCAGAAGATACGGCACACAACAGGCAGCCTGAAAACACCAACAGCGAAAATTTGCTGATTAAAGGCGACAATTTGGAAGTGCTGAAACACCTGAAAAACGCCTACAAAAATCAAATTAAGATGATTTACATTGACCCACCGTATAACACAGGTTCAGACGGCTTTGTGTATCAAGACGACCGCAAATTCACGCCGCAGCAGCTGGTGCAATTGGGCGGCATGGATTTGGACGAAGCCAAGTGCGTACTGGAGTTTACCGCGAAAAAGTCCAATTCGCACAGTGCGTGGCTGACATTTATGTATCCGCGTCTGTATGTGGCGCGTGAATTGTTGCGCGATGATGGCGTGATTTTTATCAGCATTGATGACAATGAACAGGCACAATTAAAGGTTTTATGTGATGAAGTGTTTGGGGAAGAGAATTTTATCAAAGACTTAATTGTTAATACGTCAGAAGGTGGCGGAAATGCGAAATACGTTGTCAATGGGCATGAAATCCTATTTGTTTATGCGAAAAACATCACTAAATTTGATAATCTAAAACGACCCAAAGACATTCGCGGGAAAAAAGTGTTTATTGATGGTGAGCTTTATTGGATTCAAGAAGATGCCATTAGGGAAGAGTTTGGTAAATATGGCAATTTACATTATGAAGATATTATTTCTGTAAAGGGAGAAGAATTTAAAGAAAAAATTGATTTGGGAATTAAAAATAATGAATATATTTTAGTGCCTAAATCATACGGTAAGACAATTATTGGCAAATTGAGAAAAGTATCAGAAGATTTTTCAAAATTCCACAGCATTTTAAATATGGGTTCCATCAACAAGCATTTGACTGCTGATGGTATCAGAGAGTTAGAAGAGTTATTTTCGGTTGCAAAGGGAAATTCTCCTTTTGAAAATCCCAAGCCTTTGGAATTATTGACCCGAGTGGTGCTTTCATCAACATTTAAAGGTGTTGACAATGATGTGGTTTTGGATTTTTTTGCTGGTTCAGGCACAACGGCTCATGCAGTGATGAAACTCAATGCGGAAAAGGGCGGAAACAGAAAATTCATTCTTGCTCAGTTACCAGAAGATTTAGATGCAGCGCTTAAAAATGCAACATCAGAAAAAAGAAAATCTTTAGAAAATACAATTGGATTTTTAGATAATATTGGGAAACCTCATAATATTTTTGAAATCACCAAAGAACGCATTATCCGAAGTGCCACCAAAATCCGCACCGAAAACCCCGACTATTCAGGCGATTTGGGTTTCAAAATCTTTGAAACCGTGCCACTTTTTGATTTTCAGGCTGCCTTAAAAACCGATTTTGACACCATTCAGCCTGATTTACTGCATATCACAGATACGGCTTTGAATGATGAACAATTGCACACGCTTTTAACCACTTGGCGCGTGTATGACGGCTCAATACTGCCTGAAAAAGTCCAAACCATTCATTTGGCGGGTTACACGGCTTATTACTGCCGCCATCATCTGTATTTGCTGGCAAGCGGTTTTCATTCTGAATGCGTCAAAGCCTTGATTGAAAAGCTGGACAACGATAAGGATTTTGTGCCTGAACGCATCGTTTTATTCAGCGCAAATATGGACAGTGCCATCCAAAAAGAATTGGCACAAGCGGTTAAAACTTATGCCAATAAAAAAGGTTTGAACAATTTAAGCGTGCTTGCGAGGGTTTAAATGGCTGGTTTTACTTATGAAAAAAATTTACCACACCAAGAACGGGCGATTGAATCGGTTTTGAGTGTGTTTGACCGCGTGCATTTAAAACACGGTAGCCGCGATGAAAATCCCGAAATCGTATTTTCGGGCAGCCTGAAAATGGATAATTTGCAGAAAATCCAAAAAGCCAACAGCGTGGAGGACATACCGCTTTCAGGCAGCAATGTGCTGGATATTGCCATGGAAACAGGCACAGGCAAAACCTATACTTACACCAAAACCATGTTTGAGCTAAACCGTGTGTTGGGTGTGTTTAAGTTTATTGTGGTTGTGCCAACGCTTTCCATTAAAGCAGGAACGAAACAATTTTTAGAAAGCACTTCGCTTGCCGAGCATTTTCGCAAGGATTTTGCAGGTTTGTATGGCGAGAAAGAAATCAAGCTGTATGTGGTGGAAAGTCAAAAAAACAAAACGAAAAGATCGTCTATGCTGTAGAAGATCAGACTTGCTCTGACAATTCACTCTAAAAAGTGAGAGTTTCCCGTTTAGAATATGAGTGTCAAAAATCAATCTAAACAAAAAGGAAACTCTCATGTTTTATTCTAACAACCCTCTCATTAAACACAAGACCGGTTTATTAAATTTAGCAGAAGAACTGGGTAATATTTCTCAAGCCTGCAAAGTAATGGGAATGAGCCGAGATACATTCTATCGTTATCAACAAGCGGTTGAGCAAGGTGGTGTTGAAGCATTGCTGAATCAAAATAGACGTGTTCCCAACTTAAAAAATCGTGTTGATGAGGCAATAGAGCAAGCTGTTGTGAAGTTTGCTCTTGATAACCCAGCATTTGGGCAGGTAAGAGTGAGTAACGAACTCCGTAAACAAGGCATCTTTGTTTCATCAGGAGGTGTCCGTTCGATTTGGTTACGTCATCATCTTGCCAATTTTAAGCAACGCTTAACTGCCCTCGAAAAATTGGTGGCAGAGCAAGGCATTATTCTGAGTGAGCCACAGATACAAGCCTTGTAGCGGAAGAAAGAAGACGATATGGCTTGTGGCGAGATTGAAACTGCCCACCCCGGCTATTTAGGGTCACAAGATACCTTTTATGTCGGCAATATTAAAGGTGTGGGTCGTATTTATCAGCAAACGTTTATTGATACTTATAGTAAAGTGGCATTTGCAAAACTGTATACAATGAAGACGGCTATCACTGCTGCTGATATGCTAAATGACAAAGTATTACCATTCTTTGAAAGCCAGAGGTTACCTATGTTACGAGTGCTGACAGACCGAGGCAGTGAGTATTGTGGGAAAGTTGAGAATCACGATTATGAGCTTTATTTGGCTATCAATGACATAGAGCACACCAAAACCAAAGTGAAACACCCACAAACAAACGGTATCTGTGAGCGTTTTCACAAAACGATTTTGCAGGAGTTCTACCAAGTGGCATTCAGAAAACGGATTTATATGGATTTAGAGGCATTGCAATGCTGACTTAGATGAATGGTTAATGTATTATAACCATCATCGAACCCATCAAGGAAAAATGTGCTGTGGAAGAACACCGATGGAGACATTAGTTGATGGAAAACGCATTTGGGCAGAAAAGAATTTAAGCTCAAATTAATCTGACAGACACAGCTATTTTTAAACGGGGGACTGTCAGATTAGGTTTGATCTTCTACATTAATTCAAGGACTGAGTTCTGTATTGCTCACGGCTTAGTTCAACTTTTGGGGCAGATAAAAAAACAACATGAGCTATTCGTGGGAGTAAAGGCGGTTTAGATCGTATTTTAATAATACTAATCCTGCGCCGATAAGTAGAATATCCTTGAAAATAAAGCTGTTAAAACCAAGCTGTAGCAACAGGCTAAGTGTAACAGATGAAACCAGTAATACTGTCATTGAACCGATAATTCCCCACCTAGGTTTCCAATAGCCAACGGCAAGTGCTATATAAGCAATCCCTTCAACCACACCTAAGAAATAACTTGTGCCGTGATAGCCTAGCCACTCATAGAGAAAATTCAACCAAGTCGGACTGATCATCGGCTTAAGGATTTCCACCTCAAAATCAAACCATTTTGTCATACCGAAAGTAAAGAAGATTAGACATACGCTAAGACGTAAAATCGTGATGTCTAAAGTCGTGCTACGAAAAGTGTGGATAAGTGCTCTCATCGTCATACCTAAGTTAAAAAATGAAGTATATTATACAGATCAAGCGTGTTTCTGACAAGTATTTGCAATTTAAAATGAAAATCGGTATTTTCAGCACCATTAATCAAAGCTATCATAGAGAATAAAATGAACAGTACAGAATTACTCGTCAATGTTACACCCAGTGAAACCAGTGTTGCATTGTTGGAATTTACGGTAGCTAATCACCTAAATTATCCCGAATACACTTGCCAAGGCATCGCACCTTACTCTTTCGAGCCGTCTTACGATCAATTTCATCGGGTCGCCGTAAGTTATGTTTTAATTATGCGGTTTGTATATTTGAAAATCAAGTCTAATCTTTTCTACACTCAATTTTCTCACCTAAATAAATTTTCTGACAAAGTATAAGAAATCTGATGTTTCCGCTATATTGAAGTTCGTTTCCCTCATCAAAAACATAGGCACTTTCGACACGTAACACTAAGTCTGTTAGCTTTGATTTGGTATTTTTCCTGACTTCAAAAAAGACATTATATTCTTGGCCGTTATTCTCAATTTGAACTACATAAGCAAAATTACATCTTGCAGATGTCTGATAAACTTTTACTTTCTCGTTGCACATACCTTTTAGAATTTCAGGTAACATCAGCGATAGATTAAATCTCTTAAGAGAGAATATTCGCTCTGATGAACGGCGTTGTTTATCTGCCCTTTCAGTAAAACAATGATCAGAAAAAATAACGCTTAATTTGAGTTCTTTCTTTACTTTTTGACCGTAAAAACTAATTTCAAAAGGGTTTAAATGAGAAAGTGAATAAGTTGTACCATTATGCTGAATATCAGCAAAAAATTGCTATTCATAGTATTTTCACGCTTTAACTAATTCACAATTCACAATCTTGAACCCACGATTTTGCAACTCGTTCACAAAATCAGAACGCTTACCTAGCTTTGATTTAAAGCTGGCGTTACACGTTAAAAATACCCAATAATTCCGCAAATCTTCCGTTGTAACATTAGCTATATCAGAATAAAAATCTTCAAGGATTTTTAGGCAATCTTTCGCATAATTACCGTATTCAGCATTACTCATTTTAGGGTTGGCTTTGTTCAAGGTAACATACTTCCCATACTTGTTTTTATGCGGAAACGGTGGGCGTTTTAATTCAGTTCCAACCGTACTTTTCTTGCTCTTGATTGTAAAGTTTAAAGCATAAATACTTCGTCCTCGCTTGATCTGCTCAATATCAACAAACAAATCAGATCTTTCGTTAATTTCTGTAATTGCAGGCTCGATTACTCTCTGATTAAAAGAGTTAAAACGTGGATACTTATCTTCAACTTGCAACCATTTTTTCAAATCTTCAACGGTAATTTCTCTACTTCCAACGTTACGATATTGCGTAATCAACTCATAAATTCGGATTGAGTGAACGCTATTAAAATAAGCGATATTTTTAAGCTGATATTGTGTAAATTGCCCTTTAAGCTGAGTTAGATAAGGCATAACCTCATCGGTCATAGCAATTCTAAAACGCCCCTCTTTCTTGAAATATGTTCGAGAAGAGACCCAATGAAATTCTGTAACCCCGTTGCTATCTTCGGTTCTTACACTACGCTCATAAATTCGTTTAATTGCTGCTTGAATTTGCTTGTAGGCATTATCCATACTGATTTCGGGAAACTCACGCACAAAATCAGCTACGGTAAAATCAAAGATTTTTTGGTTTGACATTGGATCCATTGTTCCAATCGTCAAAGCCAAAATCCGCACTTCATCAATACTTAATCTATAACTGGCTTCAATAAGGCTGTTAGCCTTTACCACAACTAGATTATTTCCCATAAAACAACAAATTCCCTGCTATTAACAACATTTAAATAATATACTGTTGTCAATAATAAGACAACACCAAGTTAAAGCAAAGTTGTCCACAACAGGAAATTTGTTGTCGTATAAATTTATAAAACATTGATATATAAGGGATTTATAAAGGTTTCAAACTGCTTGCCAAAATAACATTCCGTTTTGAGCCGCCCGAAAAAACGCTCCATTGCGCCGTTATCCAAGCAGTTTCCCTTTCTTGACATACTTTGAGTAATGCCATTACATTGGCAAATTTTTCTAAAATCTACCATTTGATACTGCCGACCTTGATCGGAATGTAATATCGGTTTTGTGCCATTAAGCCTTGTAGCAGCTTGGCTCATCATTCGGTTAATCAGCTCAACATTCGGACTTTTTGCTAAAGAATAGGCGATAATTTCACCATTGAATAAATCCTTGATTGGAGAGAGGTATAGCTTACCTTCCGCACATTTATCCGCACATTTAAATTCCGTGACATCGGTAACCCATTTATCAGGCTTGGTTGCTTGGAAATTTCGTCTCAGTAGATTGTCCGCAATTTTGCCCACTTCGCCTTGATACGAGCGATATTTTCTGCGTTTGCATTTCCCTTTTAAACCTAAGTTCTGCATGATTGCTTGGACTTTTTTATGGTTGATTGCCCAAATTCTACGTAAGGCTAACGTAATACGACGATAACCGTAGTTCCCCTTGTTTTTGTGATAAATCTCAGCAATTTTCTGCTCAATCTCCGCATTTTTATTTACTTTAGCACCAAGATGGTAAAAGAAAGTGCTGCGTTTTAAGCCGATAAGTGGCAATAGGATTTCAAGTGGAAACTGATTTCGCAATGCGTTCACGAAATTTGCTTTTTCCGCATTTTTTCTTGGTTGTATTCCTGCAACTTTTTTAGCAAAGCCACCTCCGCTTCCAGTTCCAAAATCCGATAACGTAAGCGTTCTTCTTCAGTTTTCGGTGGAGGAGGCATTTTCGGGTATTTCGGTTTCATTGTCGGACGACCTTTTGGTTTGGGCAATAGACCGTTTATACCTTGTTTATCAAAGGCTTGCAACCATTGGCTGACACTGCCCGAATTGGCAATGTCAAAGTAAAGACAAGCATCTTCTGCGGAAAACTGCCCGTTTTTAACCGCTTGCACAATGGATAATTTAAATTCCAAAGCGTAATTTCGCTTCTTACCTAAGCAGGCTAACCCATTGATGCCATTATGATTATATTGTTTAATCCAACGTTTTAGTGTGCGGTCGGCCAGCTGAAAATGGCGTCTGGTTAGCGAGCGATTTTTATCATTTTGAAGATAAAATTCGATCACTTGTTGTTTGAAAGATTGGTTATATTTAGTCATAAAAAATCTGCACCTTAATCAGTTGGTTGTTTAGTCCAACTTTTGGGGGGCAGATCAGAATTAACTGGCATTGAAATTTCAGTATCCGCAATTGAAAGTTCCACAAAATCAGCGGCAACATTAGCCTTAGAACTTGACAAAATTTGACTGCTATGGTTAAAATGAATTGCCAATTAACGGCTTATCTATGAAAAAGGGCAGTCTTATGAAAATGAAAACAGCATTAGCAATTGCATTAGGTTCTTTATTCAGCTTTTCGGTAACAGCAGCCGAACTGGAAAAAATTACCGTGCCGATTCAACTTCTTGATGTAGAAAAAGGCAATAAAGATATTGGTACAGTAGAAATTACTGAATCTAAATACGGCTTAGTATTTACTCCAAATCTAAAAGATTTAACAGAAGGCTTACACGGCTTCCATATTCACGAAAACCCAAGCTGTGATGCAAAAGAAAAAGGTGGCAAGCTCACAGCAGGCTTAGCCGCAGGAGGACACTGGAACCCTAATAAAGCTCCACATCACGGCTTACCGTGGTCTGATGATGCTCATTTAGGCGATTTACCTGCATTAACCGTTTTACACGATGGTACATCAACTAATCCAGTATTAGCCCCTCGCTTGAAAAAATTAGATGAAATTAAAGGTCGTTCATTAATGATCCACGAAGGCGGCGATAACCACTCAGACCACCCGGCTCCTCTTGGTGGTGGTGGTCCTCGAATGGCGTGTGGTGTAATTAAATAAAATTTGATCTAGTTAAAAAGTGTTGGTTTAAATATCATTCCAACACTTTTTTATTTCTAGCCATTACCATATAATTGCCTCCTATTAAGGAGAAATATATGTCTATAAAAGCAAAAAAAGAACCCCATAAAATACTTCCAGAACAAGCAACTTTTTCTAAGAGTTCAGAGTAAGATTTATCTCGCTCGATTCTGCAAAATTTGCCTTAAATGAAAACGGCACCCCACCTGATTTGGTGATTGTAAACCCACCTCGTAGAGGCATTGGTCAATCTGTAGCGGAATTTTTAAACAATTTGGGCTCAACTTATTTAATCTATTCCAGCTGCAATGCCCAATCTATGGCAAAAGATTTTGAATCAACTGCGTAGAACTGTTCAAATCATATTCGCAAATACACAGTTACTACGATGTATCCAGCCAATACATCCACTAGGATTTTCTGTCCGTATGTCAGACGTTCTAGATCTTACACATTCTTTCAAGTTTGTAAAGCCTGAAAATCATTTTTTATACTTGATTTTTGTCAAAAAATCTCTATACTATGTGGCAGGGTCAGTTTTCGCTGTTTAACGGTGTTTAATGAGATTTTCATTACTGGCTCTCCTTAATAGAAATTTATGGAAGAGCTATCTGGTAGAGTAATCTAGCGATAGCTCTTTTTTATTGAACAAAGAGGCTATATGTATCTTATGTATGTTGATGAGTCTAGTTCTACGACAGATCCTACTCAAAAATATTTTGTATTATCAGGTATCGCTGTATTTGAACGAAATACTCATTGGATTGAGGAAAAAATGAATGTGATAGCCTCTCGATTCTGCCAATATTCTGAAGGGAGTGATCCATATTTCTATGAGTTACATGGTTCACCAATGAGATCTGGAAAGAGTGAATGGAGAGGCATTCCAATGAGTGAGCGTATTAATGCCATTCAAGATTGCTTGAAATTAGTTCAAAGTAATAATATTCGTATATTTGCAGCAGTTATAGAGCAAGGGTATTCTAGTGGTCAGGATACTATCACAGAATGTTTTGAGCAAATATCATCTCGATTTGATATGTATCTGAGCCGTTTACATTACCAAGATAATACCCAAAGAGGCATTTCTATCTTTGATAAATCATCGACGGAGAAATCCAAGTCAGCAACGGATTATTAACAGCAGTAAACAGCGAAAGTGTGTATGATGAAATATTTGAATCCATTAACACATTGAGCTATCGTGATTTTTTACTCAAATTATCGCAAACGGCTTTGATTCAAATGCAAACCTTACATCAAGCATTTTTTGCCGTGCGTGATGTATTGGATATTTCAAAATACCTGAATGAACAGACGATTAAAGCGATTCAGGTAGGGTTTGACCGTTGTTTGTTGCTGAATTCGTTTCGTGCGTTTGAAGTGGGTTATAGCCGTGTGGGTGGCAGTGTACACCCAACAAAATTTACCGATAATCAAGGTAATGCTTTATCCGAAGTGAATGCTTCTGATTTGGGTACGCAGTTTGATGAAGTGAATCCGCTAGAAGAATTTTTGTTTGAAAGTGTGTTTTATGACAGCGAATTGGAGCGTGAAAACATTACGGATAATCAGGTTAAAGAGGTGATTGTGTTCACCAAAATTCCAAAAAATTCCATCAAAATTCCTGTAGCTGGTGGCAAAACGTATTCCCCTGATTTTGCTTATATTGTGAAAACCGATTCAGGCGAAACCTTGAATTTGGTTTTAGAAAGCAAAAATGTTTCAGGCGGCGATGATTTGCGTCAAGAAGAACAGCAAAAAATCAAGTATGCACAACAACTTTTTGCCGATATTAAAAGTGAAACTAAATTGGTGTTTCAAACGCAGTTTAAAGACGATCAGGTGGTGTCCTTAATACGAGAAGTTTTGAGATCTAAAAAAGTAAGTACTTAAAGACTTATTTGTAAGATAAACTCCCGTTATTTACAGTATTAAGGTAAAATACTGCAAATGAACATACACAAAAACACAAGACTGCCTCCCCACCACAGGGAAGCGATTTGGACTGCTTATCACCAGAATAAGCAATCGGTAACTTCGGTAGTATTGGAGTACAAAGTATCAAGACCTACCATCTACAAGGTCTTAAAACTTGCTCGTGTTAAGTTATTAAAATCCCAAACCGGCACCAACAATCGCTTTAAACAAGCCAAACATGGCATTAAACGCTTAGCTAAAGTTGAAAAATTCATCCAAGATAAACTTAGAAAGCAAGCCAAACGCTACAACAAATCTTATCTTGGTGAAATGGTGCATTGATACCAAACGCTTACCTCTGCTCAAAGGACAAACCACAAACAGTCCTAGAGAATATCTGTTTGTTGTCATAGATGATTATTCTCGTGAACTGTATGCTGCCATACTGCCTGACAAAACCGCTTTTAGTGCAGCACAGTTTTTGGCAGAACAAATGATAGAACCGTGTCCCTACCAAATTGATGTGGTGTATTCAGATAACGGTACTTAAATACAAAGGCACCAAAGACCATGAGTTTGTTAAAGTCTGCTATGCCAACAATATTAACCAAAAATTTACCAAAGTAGGTAGACCACAAACCAACGGTAAAGCTGAACGAGTGATACGAACATTAATGGAGCTTTGGCACGATAAACACGAATTTGTCAGTAGTGAACATAGAAAGCAAGAATTAACCAGATTTCTTAATTTCTACAACACAGTTAGACCACATTCATCTTTAACTAAGAAAGATGAGACTACAGGAAAAACTTTGACTTTTACTCCTTATGAGTGGTTAGGGTTCTATTTTGGGCAGAGTGTACATAACGGTTGAGTTTATTACAGTTTATTTTTTTAGGCAGTTTTTGTGCAACTGCTACATAATAGCGTTGATAAGCCCAAACCAATTCGCTTTAAATATACACACTCCTTTCTTTAAATATACACACTCCTTTATTGTCGCTATTTTATGGCTTTCATGATACACTATTGGTTATTTTTACGACAAATCAAACCACAAATTTGCAAGCCATGACCACCACCGACTACCAAAAAATCATTCGCCAGACCACCTTTGCATTATCCGCCCCCACCCTAAAACTTTGCCCAGCTGATACAGGTTTTGAGGTGGCATTTGCAGGGCGTTCCAATGCAGGAAAATCATCCGCCATCAATACCATCACTCACCAAAAACAGCTTGCTCGCTCATCAAAAACTCCAGGGCGTACGCAGATGATTAACTTCTTTGATGTTGGTTGTCAGCATAGTCGTATCGTTGATTTACCAGGTTATGGCTACGCTCAAGTACCAGAGGCGATGAAAATCAAGTGGCAAAAAGAGCTTGAAAACTACCTTGTGCATCGTGAAAGTCTAACAGGTCTAATTTTACTCACTGACATTCGCCATCCACTAAAATATTTTGATGAACAAATGCTTCATTGGGCAAAAGATGGTAGTTTGCCTGTGCATGTACTGCTGACCAAAGCAGATAAATTAAAGCGTGGGGCTGCCAAAACCGCACTATTGCAAACAAAAAAACAATTACAAGCTCTAGAACTACCTTTTTCTATTCAGTTGTTTTCAGCATTGAATAAAGAAGGGCTCGATGAATTGGCAGATGTATTGGGAAATTGGCTACACTTGGGGGAAAATCTGGATTTAACGGATACAGATTTGGTAAGCCAACACATAGCAAATAATGAACTGCAAAGTAGTGATTAGAACAATGCTGGTTAAAAAAGATGGTTAAAGACAGTCAAAGATTTTTGTAAAATTATACATTCAAAGACAAATTAAACCTACCCAAATTAGACCAATAATCATTATTTACCAAAAAAAGGCAAAATACCATGACAGGCATTTTATATGTTGTTGCCACCCCCATTGGCAATCTAAACGACATGACAAAACGGGCAATTGACACCCTAGAATCGGTCGATGTGATCGCGTGTGAAGATACTCGTACAAGCTCTAAATTATTAAGTTTCTTTAACATTACCACGCCCACCACTGCCTATCACGAGCATAATGCCGACATACAGACAGCACGGCTTACCGAACGATTACAGAACGGTCAATCAATCGCCTTGATTTCAGATGCAGGAACACCGCTTATCTCAGACCCTGGGTTTAGGTTGGTTAAAGCGTGCCATGATGTGGGTGTGAGCATCGTTCCCATTGTTGGGGCGTGTGCGGTCATTGGGGCGTTGTCTGTTGCAGGATTGCCATCTGATAAGTTTAGTTTTGTAGGGTTTTTACCCACCAAGCAACATGGACGCAAAGAAGCCTTAAGACTGTATGACTCGCACACCGAGACCTTGATTTTTTATGAAGCACCACACCGCATTGTGGAGTGCCTGTCCGACATGGTGGATGTGTTTGGTGGCGAACGAGAAGTTACGCTATGCCGTGAAATTAGCAAAACCTTTGAAACAATAAAAAAATTGCCACTGGCTGATTTATTGGCATTTGTAAAAAACGATGCCAACCAACAGCGTGGCGAAATCGTGTTGGTTGTTGCAGGCAACACCCAACCAGTACAAAAAGCCGATTATGATGATTGGCTACTTGCCATTGCCAAAGAACTGCCACCAAAAAAAGCCAGTGCAATCGTGGCAGATGTGCTAGGCATTAAAAAAAGCGTGGTATATGATAGATTGCTTGAGCTACAACAATAGCTTGGTTGATATCACCAAAAACACATCATTTCTTACCTAACTTTTACAACTTAATAAAGGATACTCTTATGACCCTAAAAACCACCCTAACCGATACCATCAAGACCGCCATGAAAGCCAAAAACATGGAACAAGTCAAGGTACTACGCAATGTGCAGGCTGTCATTAAGCAAGTAGAGATTGATGGGCAAACCGAGCTTGATGATAAAGACATATTGGCGATTTTACAAAAACAAATCAAGCAACGCCAAGAGTCCCTAAGCATCTATACCACCAATGGGCGTGATGATTTGGCACAAAAAGAGCAATTTGAGATTGATGTCATCTCTGCTTTTTTACCTGAGCAATTATCCGATGACAAACTCAACGCCATCATCAACGAGACCATTGATGAATTAGGTGCATCTGGCATGAAAGACATGGGGCGTGTGATGAATGCTGTCAAAGATAAGACCGCAGGTCGGGCTGATGCTGGTGTCATATCAGTGCTTGTCAAAAAGGCTTTGACCGCCTAACCCATCAAAACTTATGGGGTTTATTTTACAGTTTATATCAACAAAAAAAGCACACCCGTATGGCGTGCTTTTTATTGGATTTAACAACCATGAGTCTACCCATCTAAAATCTTGGCTTAAAGTCTTTTGCCATGACAATCTGTTCTTTATCGGCCTGTAACATCGCAACCAATGACTGTAGTGATTTATGAGCATTGGCGATTTTTAGTGCTTGGGCGTTAGACCGCAAAGCAGCTTCGTGTTTATCCGTCCAAAACTCAGTCCAAGAGCGAGCTTGCAATGCGTAAATGGTAGATATTTCTTGACTGCGTTCATCATGATCGCCATAAGCTTTAGATTCATAGGCCCGTTGCATGAGTTGCCACGCCTGCACATCGTGCGAAGTTTTTTTGGTTAAATCTTGCAATAATGCAATCGCTTGAGGGGCTTGCTGTGTTGCGATGAGATTTTTTGCCAAATACAATCGCACATCTCGCCGTTCAGGATAGATGGCCTGCAATGGCTTTAGTAGGCGAACCGCCTCCTCATAACGATGCTGTGCATTCAATAAATCTGCCTGCACAAGTACGAATAACAACTCATCATGAATAAAATTACCTTCATCAAGCGTCTTTTGGGCTTGGTCATATTGACCATCATCCATGAAAAACATTGCCAGTGCCAATCTTGCCCCTTGACTTTGTTTGACATTAACCGTCAGTTCTGACAGATTTGTCTGACGAGTCAGATACTTTAGTCGCCAGTATAATAAATCAAACAGCCGAGCTTGGTTTTGCTTATCACTCATGGGCACGGTAGGATAGCGAGATGCACGAGCGGTCGCCTCAGACAATCGCTCCATCGTGAATGGGTGCGACTGCATGAAACTAGGAATAAAAACGCTTGAGGATTGATTTAAAGAAACCTGCCGGTGCAACTGATGAAAAAATCTAGGCATGGCATGGGCATCATAACCCGATTTAGATAATATCTGCTGACCTACCCTATCTGCTTCTCGCTCATGCTCTCGGCTATGAGCAGCAACACTCTCTGCCATCCCCGCTTGAGAGCCGGCCATCACAGCTAATACCGCATCGCCACCTGCTGCACTTGCCACCAATGCTGTCAATAGCCCACCCATCTGCCACGCCAAGAGTTTTTTGTGATTATCTGCACGCTGTTCATAATGACGCTGGCTTAAATGAGCTATCTCATGAGCCAAGACACTCGCCACCTCATCTAGCCCATCTGCTGACAACACCACGCCTGTATTTAGCCCAATCACCCCACCTGGCACAGCAAAAGCATTAACCTGATTGTCATTGATGAGTGGCATGGCAATGACAGGTTGCTGTCGGACTGTTGCATTCATCTGATTTACCATGACATGCAACAGCTGAACCGACCACGGATCATCAACCAAAGGTATATTGGCATGAATCTGTCGCAAAGACCATAGGGCAATTTGTCGGTGATGATATTGCTCGTTAAAGCCCACACCTGCCATCAGACTTGGCGCTTTGACGGTCGTTTGTTGTCCATCATAAGCTACTGCCGGCATCATCAAGGGTATCGATAGCAAAAGCATGGCTAGGGGTGTTTTTTTCATCATGGATTCATTATAGAACGATTTGTATCATCTTACTATAAATCACCACAAAACCCAACTCCGTTATTCATCACCACAATCATCTTATTAAACAGTGCAAATCATTCTTTTTATCTTGTAAAATATAAACTCGCCCAAATATCCCATTAAACCAACCATAAAAAACCACACATAAGAACGCCTTACATGACAACCATTACCTTTACTCCATCTTTAATGCTTCAATTAACAACAGAGCAACTAACCGACATTCAGCAAGCACTCGCAGGCAAGCATAACAACATAACACTGTCCGCTTTTTTTGATGCTCGTAACTTAGCTTGCCCCATGCCATTACTAAAAGCAAAAATCGCCCTAAGAGGCGTTGCGACTGATGAGAGTTTGTACCTGATTGCCAGTGATAAGAACTCCCAAACAGACCTAGTGGCATTTTGTCAAAAACAAGGGCTATCCATAACAACTTGGCAAAGTGATGACGGCCACAATACAGCAAACTATTTTCACTTTATCATCACAAAAAAAGCTAGCGTTTAGGTTGTTTAAGCCTTACAATAGACCCAAAAGAATTTATTTGCCTAAGCACTATTTATGACAAAAAAATACAACAGCACTCATGATTATGATGATTTAGATGACATGAGTAACTTTGATGATTATAACGGTGAGTACGCCATTGATGAGATGGATGAATTGGCACTTGGCGATGGTTTTCATGTGCATGATATGGATGATTATGAAGAGCTTGACGACCATGAAGGCATAGATGATATCAAGACCATCACGCCTGCCATTCGCACCATCATTACGCATGGCGATACACCCAATCATGAAGTCGCCACCCGTGATTTAGTCCCTGCCATGCCAACACATTTGGCAGCCCCTGGCGTAAATCTTGGTGCGTACATCAATACAGTTCATCAAATTCCTATTTTGACACCTGACGAAGAAAAGCAGCTTGCTGAACGCTACTACCACGACGGCGATGTTGAAGCTGCTCGCCTGCTTGTCATGAGCCACCTAAGATTTGTGATTCATATTGCTCGCAGTTATTCTGGATACGGACTGTCGCAAGCCGATCTGATTCAAGAAGGTAATTTAGGTCTGATGAAGGCAGTAAAACGCTTTGACCCAACCAAAGGTGTGCGACTGGTATCATTTGCAGTACATTGGATTAAGGCAGAGATTCATGAGTTCGTCATTAAAAATTGGCGAATCGTCAAGGTTGCGACCACCAAAGCACACAGAAAGCTGTTTTTTAACCTAAGAAGTCTTAAAAAATCCAGCAACCAGCTCACCCAAGAAGAAGCTGAAGCCATCGCCAAAGACCTAAATGTTACCGTCAAACAAGTCTTTGAAATGGAATCTCGTTTGACCAGCTATGATGCATCATTTGAAATGCAAGACTCCGATGAAGATGATGGGAGATATGCACCACAACTGTTCTTAGAAGATGCCATTGACCCTGCTGATGTGGTTGAAGAAGCCGACTGGGAAGAAAATACCACCAGTGCCTTAAAAGAAGCCATGGAAGAGCTAGATGAGCGTTCACGAGACATCATTACCCAAAGATGGCTTGCTGACCAAAAATCCACCCTGCACGACCTAGCCGCAGTGTATAACATCTCTGCCGAGCGAGTCCGCCAAATTGAAAAAAACGCCATGGATAAAATCCGAGAAGCCATGACTATAGATAGCACCATGCTAAGCGACTGACATCAAAGGTTTTGCTGACATAAGGCTGATATAAATAAATTTTGATAAAATAGCACAGTTTTTTATGATTTGGATAAAAATTGCCGCCATCAATCTTGCCATTGGCGTTGCCCTTGGTGCATTTGGTGCTCATGGACTTAAAAATTTTGCAGGTGCGTATGAATTAGGCATTTGGGATACAGCAACCTTGTATCTATTCATACACTCATTAGGTCTGCTTGCCATCGGTGTATTGAATGCTACAGGTCGCTACAAAATGACTCTGCCTGCGTATTTTTTGCAATGTGGCATCATCATCTTTAGCGGTTCACTGTATGCCATCGCTTTGGGTGCACCCAAATGGCTTGGTATGATTACGCCAGTTGGTGGCATACTTATGATTAGCGGATGGCTGATACTTGTTTTTGGCAGATTAACCGCACAATCAAACTAACAATTCACCCAATCAATCTTAACAACCAAAATCCAATAGCCATGCAAAATATCACCCTAAATGGCGAATCACTCGCCACCGATAAAGCCACCGTCCTTGATTTATTGACCGAACTGGCAATGACCGAAGGCAGATTTGCCGTTGAGATTGACGGTATGCTGATACCAAAATCACAACTTTCCAACACCGCCATCAATGATGGCATGACCATCGAGGTCGTGCAAGCGGTAGGCGGCGGCTAATTATCTTCATTCATTATAGAGTATGCCATGACCATTCGTATTGCTAGCATTCAACTAAATAGTCAGACCAACATTGATGCCAATCTTGACATCATAGGTCGTGCCATCGCCGATGTCGCACCGCACACTGACATCATCGTATTACCTGAAAATATGTGTGTCATGGGCAGACAAAACGAACTGGCTTGGCGTTTTGATGAGATTTGTAACACCCTGTCAAATCTCGCCAAAATACATCAGATACATCTGGTTGCAGGTACACTGCCATGTAATAGGCGTCATAATGGCACTGTTGTATCAGATGGCAAATACCGCCAAACCAACCTAGTTTTTGACCCAAACGGCCGTCAAATCGCTCGTTATGATAAGATTCATCTGTTTCGTGCCACCGTCAATGACAGCACAGGTAGCTATGACGAAAGTAAGACCTTTGAGGCAGGTGATGAGCTTGTGGTTGTCCCCCTAAGCATACAAGACCAAAAGATTAACTTAGGACTGATGATATGCTTTGATGTCCGCTTCCCTATGATGGCTCAAAAACTAAGAGCATTGGGAGCTGACATCATCAGCGTACCTGCCGCCTTTACTCATAAGACAGGGGAGGCACATTGGCAATTATTACTACAAGCTCGTGCCTTAGATAGTCAGTGCATGATGATTGGTAGTACGCAAGGAGGCATTCACCACATCGGTAGTAAGAGCCGAGAAACTTGGGGTCATGCAATGATGGTGGACGCTCATGGGCAAGTGATTGCCGATAGCCATCAAAGTGAAGTAGGCGAAGCGGGCTATTTGGTTGTTTATGGAGAGTTTGACAAGACCAAACAAGAGCACATCCGCCAAAGTATGCCAATCTTTAACTGTCATCGTCTTAACTAATCCAACCAAATAAACCAAAACCGCCATATGTTTAGCGGTTTTGGTTTATTTGCTAGATTGATTCTTGATGCTAATTTGACCACACCATCTTTAATATCTGTGCCACCACCCATGGCGTGATGATAATCGCCATAATACTCATTGCCCCAAGCAGTGCCAAAGTCGGCAGCCCATTTAGTCCAGTGGCATACAAATCAACCGCACCAGTAGCAAATATCAACACAGGTAACTGCATGGGCAAGGCAACAAGTGGCACAAGTACCGCACCATTTTTTAGACTCAAGGTCAAACTACTGGCAATCGCTGATAACATAAGCATGAGCGGCGAACCCACCAAAATAGACAACATGAGCATGAGCGTATCACCAAGCGGCATATTAAATAAAGGCATGGCAAGCAATGACAACAAAGAGACGGAACCTGCACTAAATACCCAATGCACAAGCAATCTGGCAAACACCCAGATTGGTAACGACGCCCCTGACACCACAAGCTGTGCTAGCGTGCCATTTTCCATATCAGCTTTAAATAGGTCATCAACACCCATCACTAGCGACAATAAAGCTGCAATCCAAATGGCAGAAGTTGCCAAGCGTAACAAGAGTGCAGGTTCAGCCCCTATTGCAAGTGGAAACAGCGTGATGATAATCAAAAAAATCATCAAAGGGAATAGCCACTGCACCGCTCCTTGTCTTTTAATATGCCACTCTCTTAGCAACATCGTAGCAAAGGCATTTTTCATCATAACGCAAACTCCGCCAAATCAAGCACACTCGTTCTTAGCTCGGTACTTTGATGGCTAGTCATCAGCACCGCACCACCCAATTTTGCAAAGTTTGCGATACGATATTCCATGCGTTTTACCATGTCAACATCAAGTGCCGTTAATGGCTCATCAAGTAACCAAAACTTTGACTCTCTAGGCGTTAAGACGAACAGGCGAGACAGCCCCACTCTTCGCATCTGCCCTGCTGACAGCTGTACGCTAGATACATCACCCAAACCATAAAGCCCCACCTGCTCAAGAGCAAAATCTATCACTTCACGGTGTGTATCCGCCCCATATAAAGACAATAAAAACTCTAAATTTTGCCGAACCGTCAAACTACCGCTAATCCCAAGCTGATGCGACACATAAACTGGACTTACGACATCATCATGATACATCACCTGCCCACAGACAATCGGTAGCAGTCCTGCAATTTGTGATAGCAGCGTTGTCTTACCCAGTCCATTTTCACCAATCAAATGGCATATATCGCCTGCATTAAGCGTCAAATTCACACCCTGACACAGCACAAACTCTCCACGCTGTACATCAATGGCATCAAGCGTAACAATGGGCGATTGAGTAAAAACCGTCATATCTGTCATCATTTAAAAATATGGTTAATAATACCAAAAATCCCACACAATCAAAACTGATTTATGCAATTTTAGCAATTTAGTTGATATTTGTTTTGCATAATATACCCCATTAGGCTACAATTTCACCAAAAATAACGAACGCACACATCATGAAATTCTTCAACAAGCTAAAAAATTTACTCACAAAAATACAACCCACTCAAGAGCAGACCTTAAGCACAAGCCCCCACCCCATCACCGACCGCATCACAGCATGGCTTAGTGCCCAAGACTGGCACTACGAACATCGCAAACCCAGCCCCAAGACTGATGGTCGCACACATCATGTGATTTTAAGTTTCTCGGATAATTCATCAGACTGGACCTGCGTGTTTCGCATCAATGAACAAAATCAGCTTATGGCAATGTTTGGCGTACTCACCCAGACTGTACCGCCCAGTCACTACGCACCCATGCTCATGAAAATTGCTCACACCAACTTAAACATCGCTTTTGGTAGCATAGAGCTTGACCCCACCGATGGTGAAGTGCGTGTAAAAATGTCAGTTGATGCCGAGTTTAGCACCCTAAGCGATAAGGCTCTCACCTGCTATTTGCAAGGCTTGTCTGGACTAACAGAACTGGCTTGGCGATTGCTCAACGAGATCATGGGCGAGGTTGAGCCTAGCCCTATCGTACATGATTACCTAGAGATAGCTGATGAGACCGAATCACAAAGCGATGGTGGCTTTTTTATCCCCACCAATCAATCCCAATAAAACCATACGCACCACCAACCATTAGCCATGCCCTTTAAAATCGCCCATCACCCCGCTTCTTGCCTACCCCTGCCAGCAGGACATCGTTTTCCGATGGCAAAGTACGCATTGTTACCAAAAAAACTACTTGCTGATGACATTGCCAAACTCTCTCAATTTTTTACACCGACAATGGCAACTGTTGATGAGATTTTAACCACGCACACCGCCAACTACTGGCACGCCCTAAATACACAGACACTACCACCCAAAGACTGCCGTAAAATCGGTTTGCCGATGAATCAAGAACTCATAGACCGTGAAAGGCTTGTTGTTGGAGCGACAATCGAGTGTGCCAAATATGCCTTGACAGATGGCATTAGCCTATCCACTTCTGGCGGTACGCATCACGCCTTTACAGATAGTGGTGAGGGCTTTTGTATTTTAAATGATGTTTGTGTGGCAAGCCATGTACTGTTAGACCAAGGGCTTACCAAAAAGATTTTAATCCTTGACCTAGATGTTCATCAAGGTAATGGCAATGCGTCCATTATGGCGGATAATGCCAATGTCTTTGTGATGAGTATGCACGGTGAGAAAAATTATCCCTATCACAAACCCAAATCAGATTTGGATATTCATCTTGCTGATGGCATGAGCGATGATGAGTATTTGTCGCTGTTAACACAGCATTTACCCAAAGTGCTTGATGGTTTTAATCCTGATTTTGTATTTTATCAAGCAGGGGTAGATGTGCTCGCCGATGATAGGCTTGGACGGATAAACTTAACCATGAATGGGCTGTATGAGCGAGAGCGGTATGTGATTCAGACACTGTTTGACAAGGGATTGCCAACGGTGGTAACCATGGGCGGTGGCTATGCCCCTGATATTGATGTGATAGTGCAGGGGCATAGTTTGGTGTTTGGGGTGGTTAAAAACTTAATGGCAATCAAATCACACTAATTTGCTCACGGATTTTTTGTTTAAATTCATATTTTGATTGAGTGGTTATTGCTTAATAATGCCTTTTTGATAATTTTAAGAATTCTACTCGTTCAACACCAAACTTTCACCAAATTCCACCGAAACAAAATTACTCCAATCCAAGACAATATTTTCCTCTTGATAACACTTTTTTGCCATCTGAATGGCATCATCAAGACTGTCCGCTTCTATTTTGACAACTTTTGATAAAGTTTCTTTAATTTGTATTTGATAAACTTGCATTTTTTATATCTCCTTAGTGGCCATTATGGCTGTCTAATGTTGTCTTTGGTAAAATGATTGTTGGGTGTTTTTAGCGATGCCCCTGATGTTGATGTGATTGCATAGGGGTTGTGAGGGTTGGCGTAGTTTTAGTTAATTTTCAATAATAAAGGTTTGTAAAACAACACTATCATAAATTTCTCCATTATCACCGATTACAGATCTATCAACTTCCATATAATAAACTTTATGCCACTTATTTCTTCGGTAAAAATTTTCACAAATCCATTCTGGCACATATATCTTTTTCTTGGACTTAATCATTGCATAATTCTCACCATCAATCATTTTTAACCTCCCTCTAGAAATTCTAGTAAAACCTTCAATTTCTGTCCTATCGGAAACGCTAATAGAAAATATATTACCCATTACATCAATTCCAACATCTAAGATTTTACCCTCTAAATAATCTGTAATTTCAGGAAAATCTTTATGATGTATAACAATATCATTTTTATAATTTTCCAGTAAAACTTGTGTAAATCCATCTTGAATTTTATGGCGAAAAATAATTGCTTGCTCAACTGATAGCTGTTTATTGGATATATTATCTACTTTTGATTTATTACTTAAATCATCAATATATTACCTAAGTTCTATATTTTCTTTTTTTAAATTATCAATTTCATTCTGCAATTGCAACAAATCTTTATTTGACAATTCTTTGCAAATTTTCTCTGCTTTTTCTATCTGGTTATTTAAATTAGCAAGAATCTGTTGCCATCTATCATCAGTAATAATCCATCTATTTTCTGGTTTAATTAAATAGTTAATGGAATTTACATTGCTATGTAACCGCTCCAAAATCTCTTCATAATGTTTTGCTAATGCCATATTTTAACCTTAACTATGATATTTTAATAATCCCAATTTGGTTCCACCCAGCCAAAATCCACTTCAAGGATAGCGTGATGACTTTTGGAATTACTTAGCTTAAAGTCTGTAATTTCTGTATTTTCATCCAAATGAAATCTCATAAAAAAATCAAAATCATCATTAACTTCAATTATCTCCATACTATTTCCCATACTGATATAATCTCCATCAATGCCATCCTTCATTTCAAATAAAAATGTAGCATTGGCTTCATAATCAATATTTACAGAGACACTGACATCAAAATAATCTTGATCTATTTCTGTAATAACTATTTTTTCATTGTCAAATGTGTGATTTATATATGTTATATATTTATCTTCAACTTCATAATGGTAATGACTATCTGCAAGAGGATATAATCCGTAATTCTCTACATCACTTTCAATTATTCCTGATATTAAATCATAGTTTCTATCAATAAATTTCAGTAATTTTTCCTTTAATCTTTTTAACTCTTTTTGTTTATTCTCCAACAATAATAAATGTTCTGCAATTAGGGAAATGTCACTAAAAACCTTTATGATTTTTAAGCTATGAGCATAGTCTTTCCAACCATTATCATTACTGACAGCTAGAATTTCGTAATTCTGCTCTTTTGCCCAATTTGTTAATCCGACTAAACTGATTGCATCTTGGAATTCAGATGATTTGTCTTTATTTTTCTCAAACGGTGCAATACTTTTAACATACATATCCAAAATACTTTGCATATCAACCAGCTTGGAAGTGTTTATAATTTCAATACTATATTCGTTACAAAAATCATCGATTTTTCTCCTTGCAATCTCTATGTGGTTACAAGAATTTAACTCATTTTTAATGGAAATTTGTAAATCTTTTGATAAAATATTATTATCACCAGCAAAAGCAACCAATCCTCCTAACTGCTTTATTTGCTCATCTATCCGTTTATTTTTTTCAAAATTTTTTATCATCTCATTGTAAATAATATCAGAAAGAATAATTTTAATATTTCTGTCTCGAATTTTGCTTAATTCATATATCTTTGGGCTATTAAAATTATAGCCAATACTATGAAAAATATTAGTATCAATTGTTACCACATATTTTTTGCTTAAATCGTTACTCATAATACTTCTCTAAAAAATGATAATCAGACATAGCCATTTCACAATGATTATGCCTGATTTTTCAACCAATTACAAATCACATATTATTGATTTCTTCCACACTCTCCTTCACCTTCCCAATCTGCCTTTCAAGCTCACTTAATTTCTCTCGTTCAGCCGAAACAACCGCAGATGGGGCTTTGGCAACAAAGGCTTCATTATTTAGCTTATTTGCAATTTGGTCAAATTGTTTTTGTAATTTGTCCAGCTCTTTTTGTAGTCTTGCAAGTTCTACCGCAGGGTCAATCAAGCCTTTCATCGGTACATAAATGGTCGCTTGTCCAATCACGCTTGATGACGACAAGGGGGCTTTTTCATCATCTGTCAAGAATGTGATACTTTCCACCTTAGCAAGTGCTTTAAATAAAGGCTCAATGCGGGTAATTTGTGCTTTTTCGCTATCCGTGATATTTTGCAATAACACAGGCAATTTGACGCTATTGCCCAAATTCATCTCGCCACGAATATTACGCACCGCCCCAATCAAGCCTTGTAACCACGCCATATCATTTTCGGCTTGCTCATTGATACGGCTTTCATCGGCTATTGGATAAGGAGCTAGCATAATGCTTTCTCCACCACGATTAATCATTGGGGTAAGCGTCTGCCAAATTTCCTCACTGATAAACGGCATGATTGGATGTACAAGGCGTAGGGCAACTTCCATCACCGATAATAAGACATACCGCACTTGGGCTTTTCTGTCATCAGATACTTCAGGGTCATTTAAGACAGGCTTGGTCAGCTCCACATACCAGTCGCAATATTCATTCCAAATAAAGTCATAAATCGCTTGACTTGCCAAATCCAACCGATAAGTATCAAAAGCAAGATTAACCGATTGTTCTGCTTTTTGCAGACGGCTTACTATCCACTGTTCTGGCAACTCCCAAAGCTCTGGGCGTGCATCAGTATCAATGTCTTTGCCATCAACATTCATCAAGACAAAGCGAGTAGCATTCCAAATTTTATTACAAAAATTACGATAGCCCTCTACTCGTTTTAAGTCAAATTTAATGTCTCGCCCTGTGTTCGCCAATGCACAAAAAGTAAAACGCACCGCATCTGTACCATAAGCATTGATGCCATTTTCAAATTCTTTTCTGGTGGCTTTTTCAATTTTGGTGGCATCTTTAGGATTCATCAGTCCTGTGGTGCGTTTGGCAACCAAACTCTCCAAATCAATGCCATCAATCAAATCCAGTGGGTCTAATACATTGCCTTTTGACTTACTCATTTTTTGACCTTCGCCATCACGAACAAGCCCATGCACATAAACCGTCTTAAAAGGCACTTGCGGTTTACCGTCTTTGTCTTTGACAAAATGCAAAGTCATCATAATCATTCGGGCAACCCAAAAGAAGATGATATCAAAGCCAGTTACCAGCACCGAAGTTGGGTGGAATTTTTGTAAGATTTGATTATCAAAATCACTCTCATCACCTTTCCAACCCAATGTACTAAATGTCCAAAGAGCCGAACTAAACCAAGTATCTAGCACATCATCATCTTGGCGTAAAGCAATATCGCCTAGATTGTATTTTTGGCGAACTTCTGTTTCATTACGCCCCACATAAAAATTACCATTGTCATCATACCACGCAGGAATGCGATGCCCCCACCAAAGCTGACGGCTAATACACCAATCCTTAATCTCACGCATCCACGCCATATACATATTGGTATATTGCTCTGGCACAAATTTAATATCGCCATTTTGCACTGCATCGATGGCAGGTTTGGCAAGTTCATCAATGTTGACATACCATTGGTCGGTTAGTAATGGCTCAATCACCGTACCAGAACGATCGCCTTTTGGCGTTTTTAAAGCGTGTGGCTCTATTTTTTCAAGCCAACTCTCATTGGTAGCCTGCTCAACCAACTTTTTACGAGCAACAAAGCGGTCAAGTCCTGCATACTCAGTCGGAGCTGAAATTGAATCTTGTCCAATCACATCAAATTCGGTCAAAATACAACCATCTTTATCAAAGATATTAATTAAAGGCAAGTGATGGCGTTCACCTACATCGTAATCATTAAAATCATGAGCAGGGGTAATTTTTACACAACCTGTGCCAAATTCTTTTTCCACATAATCATCAGCAATGATGGGTACTTCACGATTAGTAATAGGTAAAATAACTGTTTTACCAATCAAATGAGCATATCTTTCATCATCAGGATTAACCGCAACCGCCGTATCGCCAAGCAGTGTCTCTGGGCGAGTGGTGGCAACGGTAAGGTGATTTTTACCATCTACCGTTGTTAAATTTTTATCAGCGAAATAATAATTAAAATGCCAAAGCGAGCCTTGCTCATCGTGATTTTCTACCTCCAAATCCGATAGAGCGGTATGCAACTTGGTATCCCAATTCACAAGGCGTTTTTTGCGATAAATCAGACCTTCGTCATATAGGCGAACAAACACTTCTTTGACCACATCGGACAGCTCATCGTCCATCGTAAAGCGTTCACGAGACCAATCCACGCTTGACCCCAAACGGCGGATTTGGCTAGTGATTGTGCCACCCGATAACTCTTTCCACTCCCACACTTTGTCCAAAAACTTCTCACGCCCTAAGTCGTGGCGACTGATACCTTGCAAACCGAGCCGGCGTTCTACCACCATTTGCGTGGCAATGCCTGCGTGGTCAGTACCGCCTTGCCAGAGCGTGTTGTAGCCTTTCATGCGATGATAGCGAGTCAGTGCGTCCATAATGGCATTATTAAAGCCATGCCCCATATGCAGTGAGCCTGTTACATTAGGTGGTGGCAAAACAATACAAAAGGATTTGTCTTTGTCGGTGGTAGGTTTAAAATAGCCTTTTTGTTCCCATTTATCATAAATGCCTGCTTCAATATCGGCAGGATTATAAGTGGCGGACAACTGATCCAAAGTACGCATCATAACTCCAAAATTTTAATGAAAAAATACCCCCTATTTTAGCAAAAAATAAGGGGATTGTGGGGATTTTTTGGTAACCAAAGTTAGGGGTAGAAACCAACAAAAAGTTATTACGGTGGGCGTTACTGGTTTAGATGGGTAGGCTGTAAGGATACATTAAAATTATCCAAACTGGCCACTGCCGTGCCGTAGGCAAGCACCTCCACACCGCCATTACCTATCGTTGATGTCTCAATTCTCACACCATAGATGTGATTATAACCGCTCTTTTGTGCTTGCTTTTTCATTCGCACCACCGCTTCACGCCGTCCTCGTTCAAGCAGTCTTTCATAAACGGTTAGGTTTTTACCAAATAGGCTTAAAACACCAGAATACATCAATTTAAAATAGTCTTGAGCAATAGATACCGAACCTAAGACCAGTACGCCATCTGCATGAGTATCAGGCTGATAAAAGCGTTCATTTGAAATGACGATATACGCCAAAATCCTTTCGTCAGCATCCAAATTTGCCAGATGCTTGCGTTCGGATCTTGTGCCAAAATACCACCCCACACCCACCAAAATAATGACAGTAACGATTTGAAAATTCTGCAAAAGCAGTGCAATCATATTCATGGCATCGCCCCAGATTTATTCAAACAGGCTCATGGTTTATGCCTGATTTGATTGCAAATCTTGCTGTGGTATGGCTTGTGCGGTGGTCTGCACAAAAGGCTCTCTTATTGCCTTAACCGCTGTGCCATAAACAAAGATTTCAGACGCACCTGCTGCCACATTAGAAGTAGCAAACCGCACGCCCACTATCGCATCTGCTCCAAGCTCCACCGCTTTAGCAATCATTCTGTCAAGAGCTTCTTGGCGTGCTTCTTCGAGTAGCTCGGTATAGGCAACAAGCTCACCGCCTATGATATTTTTAAGCCCTGCCAAAAAGTCCTTACCCACATGTTTGGTACGCACCGTGCTACCATAGACCACATCCAAGCGTTCAGTAATGGTGTGATTGGGCAAGTGCTCTAGATTGGATAATTGCATGATTTTTTCCGCTGTTTGTTGATTTTGACATAAAAAATGGGTCAACCAAGACCCATTTTACGCACAATTTGCTTAAAAAACAACCATCATCAATCATCTGTATGGAACAACAAAAACAGCTCGGTAATATTGTCTTCAAGGGCATTTGCCATCTGTGCCAGCGTCTCTTCATCTCGCATATCGTCCATTTCTGGATCAATGCCGGATAAAAGCACCATTGGCAGGGTAAGCATCGCCACATCTTCTTTGGTGCTTTCATCATCAAACCAATCAACATTCTCATCAGAGTACATGGCATCAACAAAGCCGATGGCCCACGCCGCCAGATCCCCTTCTTCACTAAAATCTTCAGCTTCTTCACTGGCATTAAAAGGCAATTCAATCGGTTCTTCTGCTTTTAGTGTGTCGTGCAATTCTTGTTGCCATGCTAGCAATGCCTGCTTGACCTCGTCAGCAACTTGCTGTTCACCGCCTTCAAAAAATGCCGATAGCCAATTTGGCAAAGGCTTGCCTACAACCGTTGCTGTCAAAAAACCATGTGCAGCAATCGGATCTAGTCCGAATTGATTGGCATCGGATTCTAGATAATCAAATAATGCTTGTTTGTTCATTGTTGCTCTCTTAATCATTATCAAGGTATATCATTTAAAAAGGATTTATACCAACAGGTACAAATCCCATCATCTTAATTTGCCGTTACTTAACAGGTTAAAAATCGTCAAAGTCGTCAAAGTCATCAAAATCATCATCTAAATCAAACTCAGCAAAATCATCTTCCTGCTCAAGTGCCTGCTCGAGCTTTTTTAAACGCTGTTGCTCTAGCAGTGCATCAATTTTTAGGCGTTTTTCCAAAGGTTTTGCTTTGACTTCATCTACCAATTTTGCATCGGTATCTTCTTCAAAGTTGTCATCATCAAAATCATCAATTTCGCTCATCATGACTCCCCATTAATCATCTGTTCATTAGGTAGCCGATAGAATGACTTTTGATTGCATTTTTATCAACCACCAACAGCCTTATATAAGTTATTTATAAAAATGTCAAGTATTTTTGAATTTTTTTATGATAGCATTCTTATAACAGCACTTTTTCCATCGCTTGGCGTAATCGCTCAGCAGTAGCCCTACTCACACTGGCAAGACTGCGACTTTCACGCTCGTGAATGGATTTGGGGTTATCTAACCGCACAAGCTCAACATACACTTTTACTTCTTCTTGAGCTTGTTCATCAATCAGAATCAGTGGCGTTTCTTTGCGTTTATTGGTCAATCCCAACACCACACTAGCATGCTGTACGCTACTAACGGCGGTGCGAATTTGCCATGCAGGTCGTTTGATTTCACGATGTTTATCGTACACCGCCTGATTCAGCATAAGCATGAGCTTTGATAAGAATACTGCTGCTGTTGCTTGTTTGGCACGGTCGTTGCCATTGATGACGACTTTTGCACCCTTATCATCATAATATTTAATCACTTTTGCTTGCACACCCACCAATAATGTCAGATTCAACAGCTCTTTTAGCGACCTATCTAGTAGCTGATTGCATAAGGCGAAATACGCCACTTTATTGTCATGGCTTACGGTGGATAATAGTTGATTTGGGTCTTCAAGCAGTATTTGAACCATGTAACCAGCTTGATCAGAGATAGTGTCAGTCACATCATGAGTATTTGCCTGCGTATCACCCATTGATATTTCTTGCTGAATTCTGGCTTTTTGTAGAAATGAATTCACCGATGGGACGGCTTTACCCCTGTCTTTGTCTTCGCCTTTGTCATTTACATCTTCATTTGCCTTAGCGGTTGCAGTTAGCGACTGCGTAGTCTGCTGTACCAAAAGACCTTTATCCAGTAGTTCTAGGCGTACTTTTTTGGCGATACTATCTCTTAGTTCACTGGTTGGGCGGGCAATATAGCCATATATCAACCACAAAATCATATGCAGTGCCAATGCACCAAGCAAAAATAGCCAATGTTCTGAGATAATCTTAGCACGACTGATGCTCGGGGCTTTTACCACCACGCTACCTAGTGCATCACTGCCCGAGACCACCGACCCCTTTAGGGAAATACCTGCATCATTCTCACTGCCCACAGGTACAATCAGGATATCTTTAGCGTCATAGATGCCCACAAAAGACAGCTCATAATCTTTGGCATATTTATCTGCTAGCACGCTCATGCTGATACGGTCATTATTAGCAAGTGGTGCTTTTAGCTCCAAGGTAAGCTCAGCGATTGACTGCTCAGCAGAAATGCGGTATCTATCTTTGCTTTCACGCTCTTCACTGAGCACAAAAAACAAAGTATGCAGACATAAACTAACCAAAATAAATACGGCAAAAAGCCCTTGTCGTGGTGCTAAGAAAGTCATAAGATACAAAAACCTAAAACCCCCTGCCAAGGATTGTGGCAACAATGGGTAAATAACTTGATGAGAACAACCATTTTACCACGCTTATGCTAAAAATTGCTGCATCTTTAGCTAAAATTTATCTATTTTTGCCAAAAAATCAGTGTTTTTTCTAAAAATACCCAAACAATAACACAATCTTGGTTATATTTTTGATACCAAAGGGTAAAAAGTTTGGAATGGGGGTTGTATTTTTTTTGATATTTGGGCATGATAGCCCATACTCATCACCAAGAAAACAGGGTTATCCATATATGAGCATCACTTACGCCCTACCAAAGCATAGTCAAGCATGGCAAAACGCCCTAAATTCTGTTGCCAATGTACTACCCATAGGCATGAGCATAACTACCGCTCCTTTGGAACAATTACCCATCTTTGCCATCGTGGTCGTTGTCAAGCGTCCGCACGGCAATGTTGATTCGCTCATACAGGCATGGGTGGATACTCAAGCAAACTGGCAAGCCATCATTGTCCATGATGATGAAAACGCCAAAACAAATGCCCATCTCATAGAAGTTCAAGAACCGCTAGCTGATGTTTCTGTTCATCGCTATCTGCTCGCCCAAGCCCAATGTATCCAGATGAGCGATGGCGAACGCAAAGCTGCCACTCATATCATTGATGAACAGCTTAGCACCTACTTGGCAGATAGGCTTGATAATGATGCCGATGTACACATTTTGTCTGTCGGTCAAGTGTTGCACGACCACCGTTTGGCGTGCTTTGACATGGACTCTACCTTAATTGAACAAGAGGTTATCGTTGAGATTGCTAGATTCTGTGGCATTGAGGATAAGGTTTTAGAGATTACCGAGCAGGCAATGCGTGGTGAGATTGATTTTGCAACCAGTTTTGCTCGCCGTGTGGCACTGCTTGAAGGGGTCTTGGCATCGGTCATTGACGAAATCATCGCCAAACGCATTACCTTTAGCTCAGGTGCATACGCCGCCATCAAGGCACTAAAAGCGTTGGGCTATCATACAGTACTGATTTCAGGTGGTTTTACGCCATTTGCCCAATATGTCGCTCAAACGCTCGGCATAGATGAATATCACGCTAACACCCTATCTGTTTTGGGTGATGAATTAACAGGACAAATAGATGACAATATCATTGATGGCAACAAAAAGGCTGCCATCGTTGCTAAGATTGCAAACGCACACTCGCTCGGTATGCACCAAGTGGTCTGCGTTGGCGATGGGGCAAATGATTTACCAATGATGCACATCAGCGATATAGGCATCGCTTATCATGCCAAACCTATTGTTAAAGCCAAAGCTGATGCAGCCATCAATATTACAGGGCTTGAAGGAGTGCTATATGCCTTGGGTCATCGTTTTGATGTACACACTTGATTGATGTACGCTTGACTTGCCCAACTGCACATGTACCACCAAAACCGTCAAATAAAACACAAAAACATAATAATCATGATTTGAATAGCTAGCTTTTCGTGAAAAATTTTTGTTATACTACTTGATGAGTTTTTATCAATTAGCTAATTATTAGCTCTTATTCACTTTTTATTTTTGAGTTTTGATATGTTTATAGTGCCTTTTTTAGATATTAAAGCAGATGCCTTAGATGCCCTACTTGCCACTTTAGGCTTTCGTTTAAGCTCGCTCATTAAAAGCCGTTCAAATGATGAGCTAAATTCTCTCATTGCCGACAAAAATATCAGCATCCAGTTCATCAGCCCAACCGCTGAGCGTTTTTATGAGTTTACACAAAGCTCGTTTAGTCAGTCGCTAGGCAAAACAGACAAAGCGGATTTAACCATTGATTTTAAGGATTCCAACACAGGTGTTAAGCTACTTACCAAAGGTGATATCGCCGCTTTTATGACCGCTGTACAAAATGGCGATGTCAAAATCACAGGAGACTATAAGCTTGTGCTTTGGTTTGCAGGAGTTGCCAAGCACGCCACAAAAATCCCTGATGAATATAAAGGCTATATTGACCAAGTCAAGCCTTATGTTGAGCAGGTTGTTAATGCCATTAAAAGCAAGACTAGTAAATAACTCACCTAATTGATTCATCATAGCAATGATGGCGTCTTTTTTGAATACTTGTTTACTATTTTTATAAAGTTTGTTAGAATAAGGAACATTTGTTTACTGATAAATTTCAGTTTATTTTTGACAGGACTGCTAATGAACAACAACACAGCAATAAGACGCAGTAAAGAAGAGATTGCTCGCCTGTTCGACCTGCCACTCATGGATTTGCTGATGCAGGCTCAAAGTGTACACCGACAGCATTTCAATGCCAATGAAGTACAAATCAGCACCCTACTATCCATCAAAACAGGCAACTGCCCTGAAGACTGTGGCTACTGTTCACAGTCAGGTCATTACCGTGATAAAACAGGGCTTGAAGCTGAAAAACGCCTAGAAGTCCAAAAAGTCATCAATGCTGCAAAACAAGCCAAAGCATCTGGCTCTTCTCGTTTTTGTATGGGTGCCGCTTGGAAGCACCCTTCAACCAAAGACATGCCCTATCTGACCGAACTGATTCGTGA
The DNA here is from genome assembly GCF_030177935.1 of Moraxella haemolytica. Taxonomy (NCBI): domain Bacteria; kingdom Pseudomonadati; phylum Pseudomonadota; class Gammaproteobacteria; order Moraxellales; family Moraxellaceae; genus Moraxella; species Moraxella haemolytica. The sequence continues at coordinate 526,236 of NZ_CP089974.1, read as the reverse complement.
AGTTAAAGCCTTAGGGCTTGAAACCTGCATGACTTTAGGGATGTTACAATCTGAGCAAGCCCAAATGCTTGCTGACGCAGGTCTTGATTATTACAATCACAACCTTGATACCTCTCGCAATTATTACAATCAAGTTACCTCTACTCGCACCTATGATGACCGCTTAAAAACCCTAGACCATGTACGCAAAGCTGGTATCAATGTATGCAGTGGCTCTATCGTGGGCATGGGCGAAAGCCGTGAAGATCGCATTGATTGGATACATGAACTAACCACTATGCCTGTAGCCCCCCAATCCATTCCTGTCAATCTGCTTGTCCCCATCAAAGGCACACCACTTGGCGATAAGGTTCTAGAAGAAGGTCGGTTATCCGTCATTGAATGGATTCGTACGATTGCAGTTACTCGTATTTGCTGCCCAACTAGCTATGTGCGTCTATCGGCAGGGCGTGAAAGCCTAACCGATGGCGAGCAGGCATTAGCATTTATGGCAGGAGCAAACTCGTTCTTTTATGGCGATAAGCTACTGACCACAGGCAATCAGTCCCAAGCCAACGATGATCGACTCATGGCTGAATTAGGACTTATCGCCCAACAACCCAAACCCAAACCCACCATCGTTAATGCCATGACAGGCAAAGATGAATTTCAGGATCTGCCTGAAAACTGTCCGCTATTTGCTTAATCAAAGCTTTATGAGCAAATATTTTTCTTTTTCCACTCAAAGAGATTAAATCCCATGAAAAAATCCACCTTACTTAAACAGTCAGCCCTAGGCTTGACCATATCCCTTGCTCTAAGTACTCATGCACAGCCGTACAGCCAAGTCATTGTATTTGGAGACAGTCTGTCGGACACAGGTAATTTTGCTAAACAAATCAACGATAGTGGCTTAATTGGACTTATCTTTAATACAAAGGCTCAGCCTTCTTTTACCACAAACCCTGATACAACATGGGCTGGCGTACTTGCTCGCTCTTATGGACATACTGCCGAACCTAATGACAACCAAACACTAACAGGAACAAACTATGCTGTTGGTGGTGCTAGAGCAGAATTCGAGGTGGTGCAACCTCTTGGTATTGCCACAAGCCCCTCTGTAAAACAACAAATTGACAGTTATTTTAACAAACATGATAAAGCTGACCCCAAAGCACTTTATGCCGTTTGGATTGGTGCAAATGACCTACTAGAAGCCAGTGATAAAAAACACAGCATCTTAGATTCTATTAAAATTCTACAAGATGCTGCACAGTCTGAAATACAATCAGTCAAGCGTCTAAGCGACTCAGGAGCAAAGCAAATCTTGGTGCCAAATCTACCTGATGTCAGTCTAACTCCTCGTATGATTAATGACCCAAACAAAGCATCTGCCACCATTGCCGCTCAATACTACAACAGCACACTATACACCGGTCTCAATCAAAGCGACGCAAATGTCATTCCTGCCAACACTTTTGCCCTGCTTCAAGAAGCAGTAAGCAACAAAGAGGCTTTTGGCTTTAAACATACCGACACCTACGGATGCAAGCCTATTCATCCACAATTACCATCATCATTAATTTCAGTTACTTGCGACCAAAGCTCTTGGCAGACCCCTACAGCCAATGAAGACTTCGCCTTTGCTGATGAAATTCATCCATCAGGACGCACTCACCATATCTTGGCACAGTATTACCGCTCCATCATTGATGCACCTACTCAAGTGAGCAAACTGCCTCAGCAGATACTTAATACAGGTACCATTAACAATGAGCATCTAAGCCGTCGCCTAAATCGTTTAAATGGTCAAAAACATGGTATATGGGTAGATGCTCTTGCAGGTAGCAATGGTTCGCTTACCACAGGGCTCGACATTGCAGGCGAGCGTAGCCATACAGGAGCATATCTGAGCCATCAAAACCAAGATTATGCCCTATCTAATACCTTAAGTGCAGAGGCTAAGAACATTGGTGTTGGTGTATATCATCGCCATGTATTCAACAATCTATACCTAGGTATGAATGCAGGCATCGATCGCCTAACAGTCAATACCAATCGCCGAATCGCTTGGAAAGGTGAAGCACGCCAGCACAGTGCCAATGCAGCTGCCAGACGCTTCCATGCTGGTATGCAAGCTGGCTATAACATCAGTTTAGACAAAGCAAGCATTCGCCCTTATATTGGTGTTAACACGCAAAAAGTAGCCTTAAACGCACTGACAGAAGACCAACTTGCACTGTCTACCGCCATGAGATTCCATAAGCAAGACATCAACTCCTTGCAAGGTAAGGTTGGCATTGATATGGATTATGTCATCACGCCAAAGGTAACTTTTACAGGTGGAGTAAGCCATACTCACGAGTTTAAGGAAAATGACCGTGTGATCAATGCCGCTCTCACATCAGTGCCTGAATACGCCAAAGGCTTTAACACCACTGTCGTGGGTGATAAAGTTCATACCACAAGTGCCACATTGGGTCTAAAAGGTCAAATCGGTCGCACCCAAATAGGCGTGGGTGCTTATGCTACACATCTAGATGGCAAGCATGGTACAGATACCAATACTGGTGGCTTCATCAGTACCGCATGGGCGTTTTAATAACCTCTTTGAATAATCAACTTTCAAAGTCAAATAAAAAGTGGTATCATGCCACTTTTTATTTTATCTACAATTTTTATATTGCTGATGGCTTCTCATGTTTGACTATATTAAGGCTTTTCATATCATCTCGATGATCTGCTGGTTTGCAGGGATTTTTTATTTACCTCGCCTCTTCGTCTATCACGCCATGAGTGAGGATAGGATAAGCCTAGATCGCTTTGTTGTTATGGAGCGTAAGCTGTATCGTGGGATTATGACTCCTGCAATGATAGCCACATGGGTGCTAGGTCTATCAATGGTCATCATGAATTGGCAGGTGTACAAAACACAAGGCTGGCTACATGCCAAGCTCACACTTGTCATTCTCCTAACCATCTATCACCTGCTATGCGGGCGTTTTCGGATGCGTCTGATGGATAACCCCAAGTTAAAAAGCCATGTCTATTGGCGATGGTTTAATGAGGTTCCTGTTTTTATTCTTGTAGCAGTAGTTGTACTGGTGGTGGTCAAACCATTTTAATTGCCAACCAAACCCATATTTAAAAAACCATCAAGAGGGTGTGCCCATCTTGATGGTTGTTTGTCTGATGGCTATTTTTTGCCCCTCAAGCACCGCTTTGGCAATGACAACTTCTCGTTCATCAGCAAAGCCCACAAAGTGATGGCAGTATCCTTTATCGCAAATGGTTAGCTGGGCTTGGTCAGCCTGTATCCAAGCATTCTCACTTAGCCTAACATTCATGCCATTGATACTAAAGAATCCTTGTTTTATCACAAGCAGACCTTGAGCATGGTATTGTTGCGTCTTGGCGGTATGTTTTTTTTGATTAAAAAAATACATCAGCACCGCCCATAATGCCACCGCACCGATAGCATAAGGAACAGGCATGGTAAAGCAAATCACCGCTACTAGCACCGAACAAAGTAGCATGGCCAATGCCCAAATAAACAAATAATCGCAAGTCTTGCCTATCAGCCTTATTTGCACACCATCTTCTATAACCTGCATCACCAGCCCAATGCCTTTTGCTGTGCATCAATCAGTGTGCGAATACCAGAATATGCCAAAGCAAGCATCTCATTTGCTTCATCAGGCGTAAAGGGCTTTTCTTCTGCCGTCCCTTGAATCTCAATAAAGCCACCCGCCTGCGTCATTACCACATTCAAGTCGGTATCACAAGTTGAGTCTTCACTATAATCCAAATCCAAATAAGCCTGACCATCTTTGATGCCAACAGACACCGCCGCAACCAAGCCTAATAATGGGTCTTGGGTTATTTTTTTGTCTCGTTGCAAAGTCTCTAGGGCATCAATGAGTGCTACCGCCGCCCCTGTAATGCTTGCTGTGCGAGTACCGCCATCTGCCTGAATGACATCGCAGTCAATGTAGATGGTATTTTCTCCCAGTTTTGATAAATCAAGCATCGCACGCAAAGAGCGTCCAATAAGTCTTTGAATCTCTTGGGTGCGTCCAGATTGCTTGCCCTTAGCCGCCTCTCGTTGGGTGCGTGTGCCTGTGGCACGAGGCAACATACCGTACTCAGCTGTCAGCCAACCTTGACCCTGCCCTTTTAGCCAGCGTGGTACGCCCGCTTCAATGCTAGCAGTACACAGCACTTTGGTATCGCCAAAGCATACCAATACCGAACCTTCAGCGTGCTTGGTGTAATTTCTGGTGAATGAGATGGGACGCATTTCATTGAATGCACGGTTATTGTATCGCATGATTTTTACTCATTTTTTATGTTTGTTAATGCAAGGATATTCTATCAAGTTCCGCCCAATAATACAAAACATTATCCAAAGAAAAAGACCCACTTAGGTCTTTTTCTTTAAAACTACATCGCCAATGGCAACTTATTGTTTATTTTGTTCTTCAAGCTTACGCAAATCCTTACGCAAAATCTTACCGACATTTGATTTTGGCAATTCATTGATGAACTCAATGATTTTTGGGCGTTTATAGCCTGTTAGCTGTTCTTTTGCCCATTGTTTGATTTCCTGCTCAGTTAAAGTTTCGTCTTTTTTAACAATATAGGCTTTCACCATTTCACCGCTATACTCATCCGACACACCAATAACCCCACATTCTAGCACTTTTGGATGAGCGGAGATTGCCGCTTCAACTTCGTTTGGATAGACATTGAAGCCAGACACCAAGACCATATCTTTTTTGCGGTCAACAATCTTGATATACCCTTCTTCATCAATAATGCCAATATCGCCTGTGCGGAAAAATCCATCATCAGTCATCACTTTGGCGGTTTCATCATCTCGCTTATAGTAGCCTTTCATGACCTGTGGACCTTTGGCACAGATTTCACCCGGCTCACCAAATGGCACTTCGTTGCCCGCATCATCAAGCAAGCGGATATCTGTGTGTGGCAAAGGAACACCGATTCTGCCGGAATAGCCTGCCGGTGGTGGCGTAACAGTCAGTACAGGCGAAGTCTCTGATAGTCCATAACCTTCGGTGATATAACAACCTGTCATATCTTCCCACGCTTTGGCAGTACTGGGTAAGACAGACATACCCCCTGCAAGACTAAACTTTAAGTTGCTGTGGTCAATATTCTTAAAGCCTTCATGGTTCGTCAGTGCATTAAATAGCGTATTAACGCCCATAAAGAAAGCTGGGCGATAATTGCTGTGCTGTTTGGTTAAGTCGTTAAAATCACGAGCATTTGGAATCAACAATAACGAAAAACCGATACGCATCGCCAACAGGCTCACCATGAAGCAGAATATGTGATAAAGTGGTAGAGCAATCGTTACATATTCGCCTTTTGTTACGCCATTAGGAAATGCCGTTTGCACGAAGTTGCTTGCCTGTCTAACATTGGCAATAATATTGCGATGGGTCAGCATCGCACCTTTGGCCACACCAGTTGTACCACCTGTGTATTGCAACACTGCCACATCATCAAGTTCTAATTGTGGGCGTTTATAATTACTGTGCGGAACTTTGTTTAACGCCTCTTTAAAGCTGACGGCATTATCCAACTGATAGCTTGGTACCATTTTTTTGATGTATTTGACGACCAGATTTACCACCAAGCCTTTTAGACCCAACATATCGCCAATACTGGCGACCACGACATGCTTTACCTGCCTCTTGTTTTTGACATCAGCAAAAGTTTTGGCGAAGTTTTCCAAGATGAATAATACTTTGGTATCGCTATCATTGAGCTGATGCTCAAGCTCATGGCTAGTGTATAACGGATTGACATTGACTAGTGTATAACCTGCACGAATAATACCAAACATCGTGATGAGATATTGTGGCACATTGGGCATCATGACCGCTACTTTATCGCCCTTTTGTAGCCCTAGCGACTGCAAATACGCTGCAATCTTTAAACTTGCTACATCTAACTCGCTATAGGTCATGGACTTATCCATGAAAGTTAGCACATTATTCTCTCTATGAGTGGCGATATACTCCTCAAAACTATCCGCCAACGAATTAATATGTTCTGGTATCTCAAAATCATAATCAACGCCATACTGTTCGTAGGTCTTATACCACAAGCGATCTTTTGGGAGTGCGAAGTTAGATGTCGTCATAATCTATTCCTTTTTCACATGAAGCGGCCGATCTCATTCGACCTATCGGCACAATATTACATAACGCCAAATATTGCGATTAAAATTTTCTAATAAAATACACCATTTTTTTGGATTTGCCAATCAATTTTTATGTTTTGTGAAAGACCCACACCAAAATAATCCGCCACTAAGATAACCATAGCATTTGCACCGCTTGATAACCAACTTTTATGCCAAGTAGCAACAAAATCACCAAAGTCAATAAGCGAAATTTTTCTTTGGGTAAACAACTGCCAAGCCGTCCACCAAGCACAATCCCTACCACAGACAACACCGTTAAGAAAGCAATCACAACCCAAGTTTGGCTTGGCACGCTCATGATGGCATCTTTTAAAATGATGGCTTGTACTAGTTTATTAACAAAATAGCATAGATTGCCTAGCTTGATGATGGTAAATTTATCATCACTGATGGATAATAAGTACATCAATAACACCGATGACATGGCGTTGGTCGCCCCACCAATCACACCTGCAACCAGACCAATTATCATCAATGATACTAGGTTATTAGGCAGAACGATTTTTTTACCCAAAAGACTCATGATGGCGTACCACAGCACCGCAGCGGCCAAAGTCAACATCAGATATGCTGAGTTCATAATAAGTAGCAGATACACACCCAAAGCACTACCAATCACCGAAACAACAATCAACATCCAGTATTTTCTAAGGTAATGGCTAAAGTTATGCCAAATACTACCATTGCCAAACAGCCATGCAATTAGGTTTAACACCGTTGTTGGTATCAGCACAATGATAATCGCTTCTGCCAAACCATAAGGCGAGCTTAATGCACCAATAGTAATGAGCGGAAAACCCATGCCTGCAATACCAGCAATAATGACGCCACCAAAAATAAGGCGATCAACCACACCTCCAGCGTCAAGGTTTTCATACTATCATGCTCTTAGCTTGGCTTTGTTGATTAAATTGGGCTTGTTTTAACAGCATTGTTTCACCAATCATCAAAACAAGCTGAGCTGCGATATCATCTTTGCTTGCCTTAGCAAGTAGTCTTTTGTCTTTGGCGTAGGCTTGAGCAAAAAACACCGTCATGGCATTATCATCTGCACCAAAGCCAATGGAAGTATCTGACACATCGTTTACCGCTATCATGTCCAAGTTTTTACTGACAAGCTTGGATTTGGCATAATTTTCGGTATCTTGAGTCTCAGCAGCAAACCCAACCATAAAAGCACGGGGGAATTCTTTGGCAATAGTGGCAAGCACATCAGGATTTTTGACAAGCTCTAAGACCAGAGCGTCATTATCAGCATTTTTTTTGATTTTTTGGGTAGCGACAGTTTTGACTTTATAATCAGCAACGGCAGCGGTGGCGATAAAGATGGTATCGCCATCATCACGCATCACACTTTGACAAGCAACCAACAGCTCATCTGCCGTTGTGATGGTGATTTTATCCGCACCTATTGGCGTGGGCAGATGAACCGATTTACCTGCAATAATAATAACCTTTGCACCCATATCCAGACAGGCACGAGCGATGGCATAGCCCATTTTTCCTGTAGAATGGTTGGATAGGTAACGCACAGGGTCAATGGATTCTACTGTCGCCCCTGCGGTGATAACAACGGTCTTGCCTGTCAAATTTTGGGGTATTGAACAACGACGCAAATAACCCAAAATTCGCTCGCACAAATCTTCAGGTTCGGGCAATCTGCCAGCTCCCACATCGCCACACGCCTGCTCGCCACTGTCAGGATTTAGGATTATATGACCAAATTTTTGTAATTTATGCAGATTTTCTTGGACGACTTTTTGTCCATACATCGCCTGATTCATCGCAGGGGCAATCAAAATTGGTGCGGTAGTTGCCAAGCACACCGTACCCACCAAATCATCTGCTAAGCCACCAGCCAGTTTACCAATCATATTGGCTGTAGCAGGGGCAATCACCACCACATCTGCCCACTTGGCAAGCTCAATATGCCCCATGCCTCGCTCTGCTTGCTCATCAAGTAGCTGAGTATGCACCTCTTGACCCGTCAATGCCTGCAAAGTTAAAGGCGTGATGAACTGGCACGCCGCATCAGTCATCATGACACGCACATTGCACCCCGCCTTCATGAGCAAGCGAGCAAGAGCAGCAGATTTATAAGCGGCGACACCACCTGTGATGGCAAGGAGTATATTTTTGGTCTGGAAGGCGTGATTCATTATAAGAGATGTAAAGGTTAAAAATAGTGCATATTTTAGCACAGATTAGGCGTGGGTGTGGAACGCTTTTGCCCTACCTAGTATGATTGATGTTTTATCTAGCCTGTCCTATTTTTTAATACCAATAAAATATTAGGTCATCAGACCAGTTGTAATTTTAGTAGCCCAACCAACAAGCTGACGGTTTTTATTGCCAAGTTAATAACGCAATCAGTTGGCAAATGCTCAATATCGCTCGCCGTGATTTTGCCATAGACGCCATCAAATTCTAGTCTACTCATCAAAAGCATAAAATGATATTTTTTATAATTTTTTACGCAAAATATCATAAAAGACCTTTAGCCCCATCAGTTTTTATGATATATTTCTAAGATTGTTTATTTTTTAGTCAAGAGAATAATACTTATGCCAATGAACCGAATTAAAGCATTTTTTGAATTAGAAGCCGCTGGAGGCATTGTGTTGGCGGTCGCTGCTATCTTGGCAATGATTGTCGCTAACTCACCCTTGTATGACTTTTATAACAGCTTTATTCATGCCCCCGTTGTGGTTCAGATTGGCGAATTTAGCATCAATAAAGATGCCCATCATTGGATTAACGATGGACTAATGGCAGTCTTTTTCTTTTTGGTGGGGCTAGAGCTAAAGCGAGAAGCCCTCATTGGCGAGCTGTCTGATGTCAAGCAGATTATCCTGCCTGCCTTATGTGCAGTAGGTGGTATGATAGCTCCCGCCTTAGTTTATACAGGACTAAATCACGGTAATGCCATTGCCATGCAAGGCTGGGCGATTCCAACTGCCACCGACATTGCCTTTGCTATCGGCGTATTAAGCCTACTTGGTAACCGAGTACCCAACGCCCTAAAAGTATTTTTGGTATCCATCGCCATTTTTGATGACTTGGGGGCAATCATTATCATCGCACTATTTTACACCTCCGAGCTGTCCTTGGTTTCGCTAGGTATTGCGGCTGTTTGTCTGCCGTTTTTATTCATCTTAAACCGCCTTAATGTTGTGCGTTTAACGCCCTATCTACTGATCGGTGCGGTGTTGTGGGCTGCAATGTTAAAATCAGGCGTACACGCAACATTGGCAGGGGTGTTGTTGGCACTCTTTATCCCACTTCGCAATAAAAAAGACCCAGAACACTCGCCATTAGAAGAGCTAGAGCACGACTTGCACAACACCGTTGCCTTTGGTATCTTGCCACTATTTGCTTTTGCCAATGCAGGTATTTCTCTTGCCGGTACGAATTTAGATAGTCTTATTCATGGTGTGCCGTTAGGTATTGCACTAGGTCTATTTGTCGGCAAGCAAATTGGCGTTATGCTACCTGTACTCTTGGTGGTAAAATTAGGCTTAGTACAACTACCCAAAGGGACAAATCTTAAACAGATATATGGGGTATCACTGCTGTGCGGTATCGGCTTTACCATGTCGCTATTCATATCGGGTCTTGCCTTTGGTGGCATTCCTGAAGATTACGACCCACGATTAGGCATCATCTTAGGTTCGCTCATCTCTGGTGTTGCAGGCTACATGATGTTAAGAGCCAATATTAAAGATACCGATCACCCAATCCTTGCTAAAAATGACGGTATGTACCTAGGAACCAGTGAGCAATCTTGATGATGAAGCAATATCAATCTAGACTTACCGACTTTTAGCGTGTCAAAAACCATCCTTATAAATAAACACAAACAACCCATGACTGGCGTCAGCATCAACAATCATGCTGACGCCATTTTTGTCAAAATATCAAAAACAAAGCCTGCCAAAGCAAGCATGATGACAAGCGTCAGACTCATCAATCAGCACGATCAAGTGGATACAGTTTTGGTAAATCAAGCAGTTGTTGCACAAGAGCATATTTTAAAGTCTCCCTACTACCCAAATACCGCTGATAAAAACTTGAATTGAGCAATCCTGCACCGCCTTGACCGACCGCCCAAATGCTCGCCACATAATCTCGCACCGTCATCGCACTTTTTTGTTCCTTTAGATACTGTTCAGCGATTTCAAGCAGTCTTTTCATGCGTTCACGGCGGATACGATATAGCTCGGCAAATATCTTATTAAGCCCTGACGATGTACCCGCCAGACGCTCTTCAATATGGTTAAACAGCATCGCTCGTTGTGGCAGTCGTAGTTGTTGTAATACCATGCGAGCAACGCCTGCTGCCGCCCCATCTTGGGTCTGATTCATGGCGAATAGCCGTTTTTCATGGTCAATGAGAATCCTAAGTAACAGTTCATCTTTACTGGCAAAATGCTTGTACAGTGTGCCTTTTGCCAAATCCAAATGCCACGCTAAGCTATCTAATGTCAAATCGCCTTCGCCTGATTCTAAGATGAGTTGCTCAGCAGCTTGCAGGATTTTAGTTTCCCTAATTTCAAATAATTCCTTGCGATTTGACATATCAGTCCTTACAAAATTAAACCAAGTAGCTGCCTGCATCAACCAGTTAGTAAATACAATCTCTACAATGCCCAAAAGCGTCTGTTGTCTAGCAAGCAAGCTAACAAAAAATTATAACAAACTCACACCACAAAAAACACCAATTTCACCAAAAACTTCTTAAAAATTCATCGAAAAACTCTCAAAAGCCACCGCCAATCAAAATTTACGATATGATTGATAAAATCAATAATAACATTTATAAAGTTCAGTTAATTTAATGTGAATAAATGTTCACTTTTTTAAAAAATTAGGCTACAATATAATAATATTACTAACCATCATTCCAGTCTATTTTGACCAACAGGACCCCAACATGAGCGTCGAAAGAAATCCGCAAGCCTTTGAGAACGCCCCCATCAACTGGGTGCCAGCCATTGTCTTGCTATCAACCCCGCTGCTTGCCATCGTACTTGTGCCTTGGTATCTGTGGACACATGGTGTCAATCCTGCCGTTTGGACAGCTTTTGCTTTCTTTATGGCGTGGACAGGGCTATCCATTACAGCAGGTTATCATCGCCTATGGGCACACAAATCCTATGAGGCACACCCCATCATCAAATACTTCTTGTTGCTTGGGGCAACCTTAGCTGTACAGAGTTCAGCCTTTGACTGGTGTTCTGGACACAGAACTCATCATCGTCATGTTGACGATGAGTATGATGACCCATACTCATCACAGCGTGGTTTTTGGTTTAGCCATATGAATTGGATGCTTCGTAAATATCCAAGCGGTCAATACGACTACAAAAATATTCCCGACCTTAAAAAAGATAAACTACTACAACTTCAGCATAAATATTATGGCATCTGGGTAATCTTAACCAATATCGTGGTGGTTGGTTTGGCAGGTATATTGACGGGCGATATGCTTGGCACTTTTTTAATTGCAGGTCTGCTTCGTATGGTGCTAACTCATCACTTCACCTTTTTTATCAACTCGCTGTGCCATATGTTTGGCAGCAGACCATATACTGATGAAAACACCGCACGAGACAACCCAATTCTTGCCATCTTTACTTGGGGTGAAGGTTATCATAACTACCATCATTACTTTCAATATGACTATCGCAATGGCGTAAAATGGTGGCAATACGACCCAACCAAATGGTTCATCAGCATGCTACACAAAGTCGGACTTGCCAAAGACCTAAAACGAGTTGATGATGTAACCATCAAGCACGCCGAAGTCATCATGCAGTTCAAGCGTGCCCAAGCTCGCATTGAAAAAAGCAACGAAAAGAGTCTAGATGATCGCCTGCTTGCCTTTAAAGAACGCATCAGTGCCGAATATGATGCGTTCACCCAAACGGTAGAAGAATGGCACGCTCTAAAAGCAAAATCTGTTGAACTTAAGCGTACCGAATTTGTCAATCGTCTGCATGAAGCCGATGAGAAATTAAAGGAACAATTTGCTCAAGTAGAAGCCAAAATCTTGGCACACAGTGAACGCATTGAGAATGCTTACTTGCAGTTAAAAGGTAAATCGGTCCAATAAGTACCAACATCGTTTTTCTCCTTACCCTTTGTTCAATGACAAAGGGTTTTTTATGGCTGTTTGTGATACAATGGGCTAAATTAACGAGCATACCCATGAAATACCATCATCATTATCTCACTCTAGACCCCATCTTATACCACAGGCAAGCCGCCCTACCGCTAGAAAATCCCTTACTGGTGCATTTTAATCATGACTTGTATGAGCGTATTTTTGATATTCCCTTTGACGCACTTGATTGGCAAGGCATCATTGGTGGAGATAATAATGCTTTTGCTGATGAGTTTTGTCCATTGGCGATGGTTTATGCAGGACATCAGTTTGGACAATGGGCAGGACAGCTTGGCGATGGACGAGGTCTATTACTCACTCAAGTTATTAATAAAGATGGCAAACTCACCGACCTGCACTTAAAGGGTTCAGGACGCACGCCTTTTTCTCGCTTTGGTGATGGGCGAGCGATGGTCGATAGTACCGTGCGTGAGTATCTAGGCGGTCATGCCCTATCTAGCCTAGGCATCAAAAGTTCAAACGCTTTAGGTTTTGTTGTCTCAGACACGCTGATTGCTCGCATACAGATGGTCAAAGCCGCAAGCCTGCTACGAGTCAATGATTGCCATGTGCGTTTTGGGCATTTTGAATGGATTGCAGCATACCAGCCTAAGCTATTTAGCGAATTTACCTACGAGATGCTTGCAACTTATTATCCACATTTACCCAAAAATGACCTTGATGAATTTTTAAAACAGGTTTGTCAAAATACCGCCAAGCTCATCGCCCATTGGCAGCTTATCGGCTTTAGTCATGGTGTGATGAACACAGACAACCTAAACATTACAGGCTCAACACTAGACTTTGGTCCTTTTGGCATGATGGAGCGGTTTAACCCAACTTGGATCAATAACCACTCCGACCATCATGGTCGCTATACCTATCAAAACCAACCAACCATTGGGCATTGGAATTTACAAAAATGGCTATCTTGCTTTGCCTTGCTGTCAATAAAACAAGAAACCATGATGGCAAGCCTGGATAGTTACCAAGAGACTTTTTATCATACTTATAATGAAGGGATATGCAAAAAATTAGGACTGCCTCATCGCCAAGACAGCGTCAATCTTGCCTATGAATTTGTAAGTCTCTTAAAAACTTATGAACTTGATTATACCAACAGTTTTCGGGCACTCATTGCCCTAGTGGATAATATGCCATCGCCACACGAGCAAGCACTATTAGACACACTCACAGCAGAGATAGACGCTCAAGATGGTCAAACTTCATGGATGGATTGGACGACAAGATACATACAGCTCATCGAACACACCACAAATAAAACAGATGCCACCTGTCTTATGAAACAAACCAATCCTGTGTACATACTTAGAAATAGTATGGCACAAGACGCAATAGATGCCGTGCTAGCAGGGGATTTTGGCGAGATTGGGCGGTTATTTCAGCTACTAAAGACACCATTTACGGTGCAAGATATTGCCAAACCCAGTGATACACTGCCCACACAACAGCACGATATGCTACCCATCAGCTGTATGTCTTGATAAATGCAATCAACAATCATGGCAATGCAACCAAAACCATTAAAAGCCTGCACCATCTGCCATGTGCCATTGTGGTCGCCCAGTAAAAAATCACTCATAAGCAAGCTCTTTATTGGTAATACCTGCCATAGTATGTTATAATAAAGCCATATCATGATGATTGGCAGTTTGTCATCAATTTATAACAAGGATTATTATGCCTAGTATCTACTTGCTCATTCCTTTAAGTCTTATCTTGTTCATTGTGGCGATTTGGGCGATTTGGTACGCTGTGAAATCCAATCAGTTTGAAGACCTAGACAACGCACCAGAACAGATTATCTTAGATGACAGGCAAGCACGCCGAAAATCCCTAGCCAACAATCCAAACAACCATGTAAATTAACATATCCTGAAGGTGGTTCATGACAGCTTCTTTATTACTGGCAGCCCTTGCTATGGGCTTTTTTGGTTCGCCACATTGCTTGGGTATGTGTGGTGGTATTGTTACTGCATTTGGCATCTCAATGCGACATCTTTCACCCGCCAAAAGAAGACTTTTGGTTGCCACTTATCATCTTGGCAGACTGACCAGTTATATGGCATTGGGCGTGTTGGCAACGCTTATAGGTAGCCAGCTCATTGCACCATTTTTAACAAATAACGCCATGCCACGAATTTTGCTTGGAGCGGCTCTCATCTTTGCTGCCCTGCTCATGCTTGGCTTACCTGCTTTAAACCGCCTTGAAAAATTAGGTCTAGGACTATGGAACAAACTTGCTCCAGTGCGTCAAAAGGTCTTGCCCATTGATAGTCCTTCTAAGGCATTTTTAGCAGGAATATTGTGGGGGTTTTTGCCTTGTGGTTTAGTGTATGGTGCATTGGTTATGGCGGTCAGCATATCAAGCCTACATACCCATGCTTTGGTTGGTGCGACATTCATGCTATTTTTTGGCTTAGGTTCACTGCCGATGCTTATCGCTACTGATAGCATACTTGCCTTTTTGCAAAAAACGGTAAAAAAATTCAACCTACGCAAGTTCAGTGGTGCATTAATGCTAATATCAGGGATTTTGGTTGCTTTATCGCCCACCATCATGCACATGATGCACGGACACGACCACACTGGGCATGGTCATTTCGTTGGCAACCACCAACATCATATTCACAATCATCACACCGAGCATAGCTTTACTGAACACCATCACACGCAAGACAATCACAGCCATACCCAACATCAAAATCACAGCTCGCATCACACACATTAAATATCATAAATCATCATTGCCCAAGAATTAAATCAACCAATCACCCCAACTTCTGATGCCTTTTGGTTGGGGTGAGCTCTTGGTAAAGCCATCTTTTGCTTTAGTTTGATTCAATCATGCCACCAAGATTATAATTCTTCACAGATAATCCGTCATAAATCATGCCTTATAACAGATGATTATATGTTGTCATAAAAAACACCCCAAAGGCATCTGGCTTTTGGGGTGTTTATTTTAGTAAAACTTGTTAATAGTATTTATTCATTAACAAAAGAGCGATTATAGATAACCGTAAGCCACAAGTGCATTGGCAACTTGGGTAAAGCCTGCCACATTAGCACCTGTCATATAGTCAATCGCACCTTCGGTTGTGCCGTACTCTTCAGCAGCAGCCTTGGCACTTTCATGAATATTTTTCATGATTTTTTGAAGTTCCAAATCCAAATCCTCAAAAGACTTGTACTTACGCACTGAGTTTTGGCTCATCTCAAGACCAGATACCGCCACACCGCCAGCATTGGCAGCTTTACCAGGAGCATAAGCGAT
Organism: Moraxella haemolytica; assembly: GCF_030177935.1. Lineage (NCBI taxonomy): Bacteria > Pseudomonadati > Pseudomonadota > Gammaproteobacteria > Moraxellales > Moraxellaceae > Moraxella > Moraxella haemolytica. Next base: position 510,558 of record NZ_CP089974.1, on the reverse strand, counting down.
GCCATTGTCACGCACAATATCAATCGCTTCGGCTGTCAGTGGCATATTTGCACCTTCGCCAACATATTTGACGCCATGCTTCACAAGGGCTTTGGCATTGTCAGCATTAACTTCGTTTTGGGTGGCACAAGGCAGAGCCACTTCAGCATCAAACTGCCAAGGCTTTTGACCTTCTAACCACTCGCCACCAAACTCTGATACATAGTCAGCCAAAGCTTTGCCATTTTCTTTGTGAGCTTTAACCCAGTCAATCTTCTCTTGGGTGAAGCCATCTTTATCAACGAGCGTGCCTTTTGAGTCAGAGAAAGTGATGACTTTACCACCCAAGTGTAGGCATTTTTCGGCAGCGTACTGTGCCACATTACCCGCACCTGATACTAGGACGGTTTTGCCTTCTAGGCTATCGTTGTTGACTTTTAGCATATTATCAAGGAAGTAAACAAGTCCATAACCTGTCGCCTCAGTACGAATGAGCGAACCACCATGACCTACGCCTTTACCAGTTAGCACCCCCTCAAACTCACGAGTTAGGTTTTTGTACATCGCAAACATATAGTTCACTTCACGACCGCCCACACCGATATCGCCTGCAGGCACATCCATATCTTTGCCGACATTTTTATGAAGCTCACGCATGAATGCGTAGCAAAAACGGCGGATCTCAGCCTCGCTCTTGCCTTTAGGGTCAAAGTCTGAACCACCCTTAGCACCACCCATTGGCAAACCAGTTAGGGCATTTTTGAAAATTTGCTCAAAACCTAAGAATTTTAGAGTGCCTTCGGTTACGGTCGGGTGGAAACGGATACCGCCTTTATAAGGACCGATGGCATTGCTAAACTGTACACGCCAGCCACGGTTTACTTGAATCTCACCCTTATCGTTTTCCCAGTTTACACGGAATGAGATGATACGATCAGGCTCACATAGGCGTTCAAATACCTGCAAGGCTTCGTATTTTGGGTTATCGCCATAGACCTTCTCGATAGTCATGGCAACTTCTTTAACAGCTTGGATAAATTCTGGCTGATGAGCGTAGTTTTGCTCAATTTTAGCGATAGTAGCTTGAATAGTCATGGCAATCTTCCTATGTTGACAATAAAAAATATTTTATTAATAGAAATTCATAATTTCTGTTAATGCCTTTATTAGCAAGGATAATATAATCAAAAATTAAATAAAATGCAAACATTATTCACAATTTTTTATACATATATCTGAATTTATGATATATATCAACTCATCAATTAGTTTTATCAAATATATACTTTAATCATTCCAAAGAGTTAATCCATAAAAAACCCTGCCATTAGGCAGGATTTTTTTATTTAACAATCTCTAGGTGATCAAACTTAGGCAACTTTACACTTAGGCTATTGGTGCGATCAAACAATGTTTTTTCAAGCTCAGGTAAAGCGATTTGCATCATCGCTCCCATCACCATTTGCGGTTCAGATGGCTCAAATCCCATGAGTGCTTCTCGCTCGCCAATACGGCGACGAGCCTGAGAGAATGCTCCAGTTAACGTCGTTTGTTCACGCATACTCTCTGCAAAAAATGCTCGACCAAAATAAGTCATGTCAGCGTCATTGCTACAACCAAAAGATGCACGATCAGGTCGGCTGGCGGTAATGATGGCGGTAGTCGGACTTGATAAAGCCTGAATGAACGACCCTGAATAGCACGATGACACCACAATAACACGCCAGCGAATACCTGATGCATCAAGTGCTCCACGAAGCCACACAGGATCAATGGAGTCAAGCGTCAAAGGAGGGTTAGTCATCACCAAATCCCCCAATATACTACCTGATTCATCAACCGCCCCATGTGAACTTAATGTCAAAAATAGCACATCTTCATTAGGATTCATCTTTGTGCCGATATTCTTTAGCGACTGAGCCAAACTTGTGCGACTGGCGATGGGATGAGTATCCCAAGTGTACAAGTTGTTAATCAGCATGAGTGCACGATCTTTTACCCCAAAACGAGCTTCAAACAGCTGATGTGCTTGTTCAATTTCTTTGGCAAAGACATTTTGTTCTGCATAACCTGCCACCCCCACAAAATACCACTCACTCTTACCCTTAACCCCCTTGGCGATGGCAGATAGCTTTTGCTCCAGCAGTGCTGACTGCTCATAGAACTGCTGCTCACTTAGCGTTGGTACAACTTCCTTAACCTTAAAAATCGGTTGGTCGGCGGTGTTTTTTTGCCAGACAATCAGTAATGCTACCGCACCAGCAATCATCAACAGTCGCTCCCACCACTGCCAATGTAGCTTTTTGGCAAAAATCCACAACAACGATGCCGTCTGCCATACAAACAGCAACATGAATAAATTAGGCAAAATACCATATAAAGATGATGGCAACAGACCCTTAATATCCAAAAATTGGATGGCACTTTGTGATAACACAAGCATCGTATCAGCAGTCAGCCACAAAATCACAGGCACAAACAATAACGAATAGTTCATCGTGCGTTTTGCCAAAATGATGCCTGCCACCAAGATAATGACTGGCCAAATCAGATAACTGATGAGTCCTTGTTCATTAAAATAGCCACTTTCATGTGCCGACAAGTAGCCAAACAAAATGTTTGACCCTGAAGCTGTCAATAAGAATAATATAAACTGCCCAAAAGTTGGCTTAACCAGCGAAAATGCACGAGTACTACCAACCAGCATTTTTAATGCAGCTAAGATATTAGAATATAGACTGGCAAAGAACCCTGGTAAGGATTCAAATTTTAAAGATGATTCAGATAACGGCAAGGCGAACTCTTTTTTAAGGTTAGTGGGTGGATTGATGATTAACGATACATCTACCAAACAGCCTATTTTCTCAAAATAGCATCATCTAAGCAAGATAAATTTATCAACACCTTAAATCAGCTCAACAAGATAACAACCCATACTGAGTGATTGCAGTAAACATAAGTTGATTGCCAATAAAAAAGCAGGCATAAAAAAGAGCGAACAGATTCGCCCTTTTGTGCAATTTCATCAATAAATACATCAATCTATAATGCCGTCTGTGGGGCAACTTGATGGTATCCACGCTCATAGTAAGTTAACGCCTCATTACTATCGCCATGCTTGATTGCCACAATTTCACAAATCAAGATGCCGTGCGTGCCTACTTCCTTAATTTCACGAATCTTACAATCAAAACCAATGAGAGCTTCTTCCAAAAGTGGCGAACCTGTTGCCAAAGTCGTCCAACTGGCAGTAGCAAATCTCTCTTCTGCACTCAACGAAGATGCAAAGGCGTTGGATAAATGCGACTGCTTGGCAGTTAGCGTATTGACCATCAGTACGCCATTTTTGACAAAGTCCTCATAAAAGCGAATGCTTGTATTCATACACACAAGAAGCGTGGGTGGTGAGTCGGTAACGCTTGCTACTGCCGATGCAGTAAAGCCGTAGCGACCATGTTCGCCATCAGTGGTTACGACATGCACGGCAGTGGCTAGCTTTGCCATCGCATCTTTAAAATCTGTTACAGATACCATGTTAATTCTTAAAATCTAATCAGTGTTTATCAAAGTAAACATAAGGTGCGACATGCACACCTTATGTACAAATACGCCTAGCGATTCGCTGTCAATTCGGTACGGATAATCTGTGCTCCTTGACTAAGGGCGTTGAGCTTACCTCGTGCCACCGTGCGAGACAAAGGAGCCATACCGCAGTTGGTAGAAGGATATAGCTTATCTGCATCCACAAATTGTAGAGCTTTACGCAAAGTATCCGCCACCTGCTCTGGTGTTTCAACGGTATTGGTTGCCACATCAATCGCCCCCACCATGACTTTTTTACCACGCACCAGTTCAATCAAGTCCATTGGCACTTTAGAATTTTGACATTCCAATGAAATGATATCAATGCTTGATTTTTGTAGTAACGGGAAGCTCTCTTCGTATTGCCGCCACTCATTGCCTAGCGTCTGCTTCCAATCGGTATTTGCCTTGATGCCATAGCCATAGCAAATATGTACCGCTGTTTGACAGTTTAGACCCTCTACTGCTCGCTCTAAAGCTGCCACACCCCAATCACTAAGTTCGTCAAAAAACACATTAAAAGCAGGTTCATCAAACTGGATAATATCCACGCCTGCTGCTTCTAGTTCTTTTGCTTCATCGTTTAGGATTTTGGCAAATTCCCACGCCAACTTTTCACGACTCTTATAATGCCCATCATACAGCGTATCAATCATCGTCATCGGACCAGGTAACGCCCATTTGATGAGTTTATCGGTATGTGCACGCAAGAACTTGGCATCTTCCACAAATACCGATTTAGGGCGTGATACCACCCCTACCACGCTAGGCACGCTAGCATCATAACGATTGCGGATACGAACAGTCTCTCGTTTATTAAAATCCACACCGTCTAGATGTTCGATGAATGTCGTTACAAAATGCTGGCGAGTCTGCTCACCATCGCTCACAATATCAATACCAGCAGCGGCTTGCTCAGCAAGTGACACCAACAAGGCATCTTGCTTGGCTTGTCGCAATTCATCGCCTGAGAATTTCCATTCCGACCATAGTTTTTCAGGTTCGGCAAGCCAAGCAGGTTTTGGTAAACTGCCGGCAGTAGAAGTAGGGAGTAAAAGTTTGCTCATTGTGTTTTCCTAAAAGCCTAAAATCTCATGTGATACAAAAAAGCCAAATCAGCCGATGATTCTATCAGCTGATTTGAACCAAAGTTAATTATTTTTCATTTAACCAAGCATCCAAAATCTCTTTATAGGGCTTGATGAACTGCTCTTCTGCAAGCTTACCCTGCTTGATGGCAAGCTCGGTACGCTCCACACGGTCATATTCAACTTGGGTCAGTGAGTAGTCTTGATAAGTCAAGCTACCTTTATACACCTGCCCTGCCACCGAGTTAGCATTATAAATCTCTGGGCGATAGATTTTTTGGAAAGCTTCCATTGTGGCAATCGTACTGATTAGTTCAAGGTTGGTATAATCATTGAGCAAATCAGCATTTTCATCAAAATAAAACGCATACGGTGCAACCGAATTAGGCGGCATGAAGTAGCGAACCTTTAAGCCCATCTTGGCAAAGTATTCATCAGTCAATGAATAGTCATTTTGCACATATTCCACACCTAAAATTGGGTGAGCGTTGGTTGTTCTGTGGTAAGTTCTGGTGGTTGCCACGCTTAAGCACAAGACGGGTGGTTTTTTGAATTGAGCTTGGTATTCTGGCGAGTTTACCATGAGTTTGAACAATTTGCCATGCAAATCGCCATAACCTGCTGGTACGCTAAACTCACTCTTGCCTTCGTTATATCCACGAAGCAACACGCTAAAATCATAATCACGCACAAAAGATGAGAAGCTATTACCGATGATGCCATCGATGGTTTTGCCAGTCTTATGGTCAATCACTGAAGTTTTTAGCCATTCAAGACCTGAGAAGAACTCGCCCTTACCTGCCACATCAATATCAATAGACACAATGTCTAGCTTTACTGAGTAGCGGTCGCCATTAGGATTGTCCCAATTTGCCAAATCATTAAAACGATTGTCAATCATGTTAATGGCATTTTGTAAGTTTTGCTTGCGGTTCTCGCCTCGAGCCAAGTTGGCAAAGTTAGTGGTTAAGCGAGTACTACTGGCTGGTTCATAATTTTCATCAAATTCAAGGGTATGAACTTGGCATTTAAATTGTGTTGTCATGTCATCACCTATGTTTAGTGGTTGTCAGCTGTTTTTCACAACTGCTTAAAAGACATGTATATTAAACCACAAAACTTAGATGAATAAAAATGATATATTTTTAAAAATAATTGAAAATAATTCAAGTTACCTCACAAGCCCAACTATTTTTACTTTACGCTTCTTCAATTTACCAAAAATCCGACACATGGCTCACAAATAACCAACAAACAAAACGGCAACTAGACTGCCAAACTTTGCATATCCCATCTGGGCACACACGAAACCGATAGTCCATCACTCTGCCCCATCTGTAAACGGCAGTATCCTGCATAAGCAATCATCGCTCCATTATCCGTACATAGCTCTTTTGGTGCATAATGCACGGTGGCATGAATTTTGGCGAGCTGTTTTTCTAGATTTAATCGAAGTTCACTGTTGGCGGACACACCACCTGCAATAACAAGGCGTTTTAGTCCTGTCTGCTTTAATGCCTTAATACATTTTTTAACCAGTGTATCAACAACTGCAAACTCAAAACTTGCTGCAATATTGGCACGAACCACAGGGTCCTTATCGGCATTTGGCGTGTCTTTGATGACATTATGAATGGCAGTTTTCATGCCACTGAATGAAAAATCAAGTCCTTTGCCCAACATGGGGCGTGGTAGCTCATAGGCATTCTTATCCCCACCGACCGCCAGTTGTGCGATATTTGGACCGCCCGGATAAGGCAGATTTAGCATCTTTGCTGCTTTATCAAAGCACTCGCCTGCTGCATCGTCAATAGATTCACCCAAAACTTCATATTGACCCACCCCATCTGCTCGCACAAGCATGGTATGCCCACCTGAAACCAACAAACAGACAAAAGGAAATGCCACATCATCACCCAACAAAGGTGCTAACAGATGTCCTTCCATGTGATGCACACCAATGGCGGGCACGCCAAGCCCATAAGCAAGCGTCCGCCCAAACAACGCTCCTGTCATCAAAGCACCAATCAATCCTGGACCTTTGGTATAGGCGATAGCACTAATCTTGTGCTTTGAGATATTCGCCTGCTCCAACAAATCATGAAAAAGCGGTACAAGTTTACGAATATGGTCTCGGCTAGCAAGCTCAGGTACAACGCCACCATAAGTAGCATGCAGTTCAATCTGGCTATACAGCACTTGAGCGAGTACACCGCCCTTTCCATCATTCATTTGGCTATCATAAATCGCAAGCCCTGTCTCATCACAAGATGTCTCAAGCCCCAATACTTTCATAATTTCTCAAGTTTTTCAAATCATTTAGCACTTTATTATAACATGATTTTGATGATACAGTTTGTAATATGGCATAGCTTAAGTAATAGACCAAAATAGCCTCAGGTCTTAAACATCTTTAAAAAATCCAAAAAAGATAGCTAAACATGCGTTCAAAGACCTGCATCATTTATCGGATTACTTGAGCTACCTCTTATGCTGTTATGATTATTAGAATTTAAAATGATCGCAAAATAGTATCAACGCCCCATAACCTTACCCTCTCGGCGTGGGTCAGCACCCCCCGATAGACCTGCATTCGTAATCACAATACCTTGAACGCCTGAATTCAAATCCCGAATATCAGTTTTAAAGCCAAACTCAATGAGCTTATCATTAAAGTCTATTGCATCACTGTTTTGTTCAAGCTCATAATTACCAAAGCGGTTTAAAACATTTGGGTAATTAATCGCTTGTTGAATATCCATACCTCAATCAATATGTGCCACCAGTGTTTTGGCGACATAGCCAATAATACGACTACCGCCTGGCGAACCAACTGCCATATACGGCTTACCATCTAGCATCACAATAGTAGGTGCCATTGATGAGCGTGGACGCTTACCACCTTCAACACGATTGGCGACATATTTACCGCTCTTGGTTGGCTCAAAAGAAAAATCAGTCAATTCGTTATTTAATAAATAACCATTCGCCATAAGCCCTGAACCAAACGCATTTTCGATTGATGTGGTCATGGATAATACATTGCCATATTTATCCACGATGCTAATATGGCTTGTAGACGGTAATTCTAGACTTGGGGCAGCAACATACTTGCTTTGTAAATTGGGCACATTGCCTGCTTGAACCATATCAAGGGCAGTATTGCTGTTTTTGATAAGTTTGGCACGGTTTTTTAGATAATGGTCTGACATCAAAAATTGGCTTGGCACATTGACAAATTCGGGGTCAGCTACATATTTTTCACGGTCAGCAAATGCAAGCCTTGACGCATCACCCAAGATTCTTAGCGTGTTTGGGTCATCTTTTGGTAATTGCTCTTTTGAAAATTGATTGAGCACACCGACAATCTGCCCAACCGCAATACCCCCAGAGCTTGGTGCGTCCATACCACACACTTGATAGCTGCGGTAATTGGCACAGACAGGCTCTTTTTGTATGACTTTATAATCATGAAAATCCGCCATACTTAATGCACCGTTGTTATTTTGGACGACACCTACGATGTTTTGGGCATACCGACCTTGATAAAATGGGCGTGAACCTTCTGCAGCAAGCATTTTTAAGGTATTTGCGTATTCATTATTTTTTAGCAAATCACCCTCTTGCAAAGGTTTGCCATTTGGCAAAAAGTAATCAGCAGTTGATTTATAATTTGCTAAGGTTTTTTGATTACTTTTAATAGAGTCTGCCATGCGTTTTGAGACATAAAAACCATTTTTGCTTAAACCAATGGGTGTATCAAATAGGCTTTGCCATGCTAATTTACCATATTTTTTGTGCAAGGTTTCCATAAGCATGGGGATAGCAGGCACACCAACCGAGCGACCGCCAACGACTGCATCCATAAAGCCCATAGGCTTACCATCCTTCATAAATAACTCACCATCAACCGCTTGTGGGGCAGTTTCCCGCCCATCAAAAGTTGTTAATTGCTTAGTTTTATTATCCCAATAGACAACAAATGCCCCACCGCCAAGTCCTGATGATTGCGGCTCAACAAGGCCAAGCGTGCTCTGTACAGCGATCATAGCATCAATGGCTGTACCACCCTTTAATAAAATATCATAGCCTGCTTGCGTGGCAATAGGATTAGCGGTAGCTACCATAAAATGTTTGGCGTGCGTCAGTTTTTGGTCAGTTAAACCATAGCCAATTTCTGGGGCAATGTCTTGTTTTTTTCGTTCACTGATTTTAGTTGTAGGTTTGGCAGTTTTGGTTTGCGTGGTGGGTGTTGCCACACAACCTGACAAAACAAATACCGTCATCAAAGATAAAGCAGCCTTCATTGGATATTCCTTAATAAAATTTTGTTTCTAGAATTTAACTGTATTTTAACAAGGCATCATATTTTTGTATATGATTATTTTGATAAAGTTGCCAAGCTAAATGTGATGACTCTAATAAAACAAAGACTCAAAGATGACAAAAAACCGCACTAAGGCGGTTTTTAAACATTAATAGACTATTTAGAACCAGCTCCCCAGTTAAAACCCCATTTATAATAATCGTCACAGTCTTTATGTCCACGATGAAAGGTAATTTGCTTGCGTACTGTCATATGATTACCAGAAAAATCAATCATAGCAATCGCACAAAATTTTCTGCCATCAGTCTGTCTGCCCATTTCAACCACAACATCAGGTTGATTGGGTATTTTTATTGTTACAATGGCATCAGACTCATTCCACTTGGCAACCCCATCATAAATAAAACAATAAACGATTAGCTGTCTAATATCTAAAATACCCTGTGGGTTAACCAGAATACTTTCGCCAGTCGCACTACTACCAACTCTATCATCTCCACAATGCCATACCCAAGGTGATTGTGTATAACAACCTTGTGCGGTTTGTTGGTTTCTTGCTCCGCCACGATTGTGAGAAAATTGCACGCCATCAATGACACCTGATTGACCATTTTTTAATTGATAATAACAACCCAAATCTAAATCGATCTCTTGATGTTTTTGGAATAAACCAGCTAGCAATCCATTAGGTTTTTTGCTTTGAGACCAGTTTAAATTAATAACGATAGCACTGTCATTATTTTTGGATAAGTCTACTCTTGCTGCATCGCCAGATTTTTCTAGCACAATTTTACTCAGTGAAATTTTTGGTTTTTTGGTTACATCAATTGCCATTATGCACTCCTAATCATAAGAACCAACCCTAAAAAATAAAGAGCGAATAATTAACCGCTCTTTATTGTCAATAGCTATTTATTAGATATTAATACCATAATTGCGTGCCAAAGCTCCTAAACCACCTGAAAAACCTTGGCCGATAGCACGGAATTTCCACTCGCCATTATGGCGGTACACTTCCCCAAAAATCATGGCGGTTTCGGTAGAAGCATCTTCATTTAAATCAAAACGAGCGATTTCCCTGTCACTTACCCCATTTACACAGCGAATAAATGCATTGGAAACCTGACCAAAACTTTGTCTTCTAATGTCGGCATCATGAATGGTTACAGTAATGGCAATCTTTTCAATACCTGCTGGCACTTTATCTAAATTGATGATTAGACTTTCATCATCACCATCACCCTCACCAGTACGATTATCACCTGTATGCTCCACGCTACCATCAATTGACTTTAAGTTATTATAAAAAATAAAATCATTATCTGAACGCACTTTATCGTTGCTAGCCAACAAAAAAGCACTGCCATCAAGGTCAAAATCCACACCATCAGTTGAACGCACATCCCAACCCAAACCAATAATAAGCTTGGTTAAGCTAGGGTCGCTTTTGCTCAAGCTGACATTACCGCCTTTTGATAAAGATACTGACATAATCATTCTCCATTGTGTTAAGTGAAAAAGAAAAACAGTTATTGTTTTTCAGGAAAAATAAACGATGCAATCACACCGCTTGCTAGAACAGATAAAACTATTATTAAACTTGTATTTGCTGAAATATGAATGCCTGTGTCGCTAATGGCATGATTCCACGACTGCAAACCCATTTTAAAGCCAATAAAAAACAATAACGCAACCACCGCCTTTTCTAAATACACCAAATATTTGGTTAATGCAGCTAGTACAAAATACAAACTTCTAAGCCCCAAAATGGCAAAAATCATTGCCGCATACACCAATAATGGCTCTTGAGTGATCGCAATAACCGCAGGTACAGAGTCAAAAGCAAAAGCCACATCAGATGTCTCAATCGCCATTAGGCACAAAAAAGCAGGGGTGGCATAACGCAAACCTTTTCTTGTCGTTACAGCTAATTGTTCAGCATTAAGCTCACCATGTTTGACAAAAAATTTATCGCCAAAAAGTCGGCTATAAATAGGTGTAAATTTACCCATCAATCGCACGCTCCAATGATTAGAATAATCTTCAATTTCTTCACTATCATCATCGCTGCCTTGTAGCATTTTAAACCCACTCCAAATGACAAATGCAGAGAACAAGAAACCAACCCAAGGACTGGCAACAAAAAGCCCTGTACCGATTGCTACAAATATCGCCCTAAAAGCCAAAGCACCGATAATTCCCCAATACAAAATTCGATGTTGCAACTTGCCTGCAATACCAAATGATGAAAAAATTGCCATAAAGACCATTAGGTTATCAATGGATAAACTCTTTTCTAGAACATATCCTGCCAGATAAAGATTGGCAAATTCAGGTGTAAATCGCCACCACAAATAACTATAAAATAGTATCGCAAGACCAATCCAAAAGACAGACCAAAGCGATGCATCTTTTATGCTAATTTCAGCAGTGTTTTTGTGAGCAAATAAATCTAAATAAACAGAAATGACAATCACACCAAAAAATATTACAATCGTTTCAATTGGAAAACCAAAACCCTGCATACAAATCCTTACTTAAAAAAATACTTGCCAATTAAAGCGACAAAAAATATAATGAAATTATAGTGATGACAAGCAACTTCAACCACCAACAAGCAATATTTATAAAAAACACATTTGTGGTGAAAATTACCCAAAAAGTAGGCAATATGAAAAACATTCCCCAAAAAATTAAAATCATGCGTGAAATAAATCAGTGGTCTCAAGAGGAGATGGCAAATAAATTGCACATGTCTGTTAATGGCTACGCTAAGATTGAACGCGGAGAGACCAAGCTGACATTAGCCAAACTAGAACAAATAGCACAGATTTTTGAGTTGGATGTGCTTGAACTGATGCAAAATAGCAATAAAAACATTTATTTTTTAATGAATAACGAAAGTTCAGATAATAATACAGCTTACTGTGGAACAAATGATAGTATTGCCACTGACAACGAAAAACTAAAGATGTTATTGAGACATAAAGATGAATTACTTCAAAATAAAGATGTGCTACTAGAACAAAAACAAAATGAGATTGATTCACTAAAAGAAATTATTACTTTGTTAAAGAAAAATTCAAAATCTGATTCATAAACCAAAAAAAGCCCTGCACTGGCAGGACTTTTTTATTTAAATACTCACTTTTATTTTACTAACTTTGGTTTTAAACTTATTACTCAAATCATCTATAAGATGTGTACACAATGAGAACTACTACAAAATTATCTATTTTCTGGTATGATATAATCAAGGTTTTTATTGCTATTAATCTTTAGAACACTTTAATTGCATACTGCCATGACGATATTATTAGTCATTGGCGTTATGCCCCAATTTGGTACTTTTGAGAAGTCAGATTGGCGTTTATTCTGACAATCCACCAAAATGGGCGTATGCTCTGCCGACATGCGTCTTTCAAAAAAGTATAAGTTCGCTTGCCTAACAAGACCTGACTCACCTACTATCTTTTCAACAGCCACAAAGCGAGTGGTTGGTGCAATAAAATACGACCAAGGCTGATAAAATACAGATGATTCATGCGTCGCCACCACGACCACTCCCTCTGGGAGACGGTTTTTGGTATGGTCAAACCAATCATACTCGCTATACACCTGAAAACCAATCATACCAAGCCCTGCTGCTGCCGGCACAATCCACTTTGGTAATTTTTTGATGATAAGTCGTAATGACATCACCACGCCTGCCGCCATAAATCCTGTCAAAAAAGTTGCAATCAATTCCCAAAACATCGTTATTTTTCCTTAAATTTACCAATCAGTTTGCCAAATGCTTTGATGATTATCATAAGTCATCATACAGTATCCAAACTATATCACAAAGCATTCTGCTTGAATAGTTAGTTTTTTTCAACCCTTTTATACACTTTGACTTGACATATAAATAATTTCATATCGTTAGTCATGAGTGCAAATATGCAATAAAAAATGCAAGCCCTTAAGACTTGCATTTTTTAAAGGCTTTGCGATTAGTGATCAATCGCAGCACCTGCACCTTTAGGATAGCGTACGCTTTCAACAAGATCTTGAATCTCTTGTGGTGGCGGTGCTGTCATATACGATACCGCAAATGCGACCACGAAGTTTAGCAATGCACCAATCGGACCGATACCAAGTGGATTGATACCAAAGATCCAACCAGAAGCATCATCAGCAAGACTTGCAGTACCTGGAATAAAGAACCAACCTTTAAACAAGAATATGTATATACAGGTGAAGATCAACCCTGCTAGCATACCCGCAACCGCACCTTTGTTGTTAATGCGTTTTGAGAATATACCCATCATCAAGGCAGGGAACAACGAAGAGCCTGCAATACCGAACGCCAAGGCGACTGTTTGTGCCGCAAAGCCTGGCGGATTCATACCCAACCAAGTGGCTACCGCAATCGATAATACCATCACGACACGGGCGACATTTAGTTCACCTTTATCCGAAATGTCTGGCTTGAGCACCATTTTAATCAAATCATGCGAAATGGCTGACGAGATGGCTAGCAACAGACCTGCTGCAGTAGATAACGCCGCTGCGATACCACCTGCTGCAATCAGACCAATAACCCAACCAGGTAAGTTTGCAATCTCAGGGTTGGCAAGTACCATGATGTCATTGTTAGCAACCAATTCATTGCCTTTTAAGCCTTTGGCTTCAGCCGCTGCCAAGAAAGCATCGTCTTTTGAGTTGTCATTATAGTAATCAATTTTGCCATCACCATTTTTATCTTCAAACTTCAAAAGACCTGTTTGTTCCCAGTTTTTCATCCATTCTGGGCGAGCTTCATAATCAATCGGTGCAGAAGCTGTACCATTTGGATATACAGTCTCAACCAAATTCATACGAGCCATAGAACCTACCGCAGGAGCGGTCGTATATAGCAAGGCGATGAATACCAATGTCCAGCCTGCTGACGAACGAGCATCGGATACTTTATTAACCGTAAAGAAGCGGATGATAACATGTGGCAAACCAGCAGTACCAATCATCAACGATAAAGTCAGCAAGAACATATTTAGTTTATCAGGTACATCGGCAGTATAAGCAGCAAAACCCAGATCGGTTACTAATGCGTCAAGCTTAGACAACATGGTCATGCCACTTTCCACATCATTGCCAAACATGCCCAAAGCTGGGATAGGGTTACCAGTGATGTTTAAAGAAATAAAAATCGCAGGCACGATATAGGCAATCATCAATACCACATACTGAGCAACCTGTGTATAGGTGATACCCTTCATGCCACCTAATACAGCATAGAATAATACCACAACAGCAGCAATGATAAGACCTGTATTCTTATCAACTTCTAAGAAGCGAGAGAAAGCAACGCCAGCACCTGTCATCTGACCGATAACATAGGTTGTACATGCAAGAATAAGGCAGACAACCGCAATCAGACGAGCCGATTTAGAATAGAAACGATCGCCAATAAAGTCAGGTACAGTAAATTTACCGAACTTACGAAGGTAAGGGGCGAGCAATAATGCAAGCAATACAAAGCCACCCGTCCAACCCATCAAATAGGCCGACGCAGCATAGCCACCCATCGCTAGCATACCTGCCATTGAGATAAATGACGCAGCACTCATCCAGTCAGCACCCGTTGCCATACCGTTCACAACAGGGTGAACACCGCCACCTGCAACATAGAATTCTTCTGTTGAGCCAGCACGCGCCCACAGTGCAATCCCAAAGTAAAGCACGAACGAAGCACCAACAAAAAATAGGTTAATCCAAAACTGACTCATGGCTTATTCCTCCTCTACGCCATATTCTTTATCCAGCTTGTTCATACGCCAAGCATAGAAAAAAATCAAAGCGACAAAAACAAGAATAGCACCTTGCTGACCAAACCATAGTCCAAGGTCTGTACCCATGAAAGTGATGCCCATCAATGCTGGGCGAAGTATGATAGCAAAACCGAGCGAGCATAATGCCCAAACAATTAAGCAACCGATGATGAGGCGTACATTGGCTTTCCAGTAGCCCACGACATCGTGTTCTGTACCATGCGACATGGTAACCTCCTTGTAAATTGCATAGTTGCAATTTAAAAATTCACTTCCTTAACAAAATACTTCTTAAGACCACTCCTAGCCCTAAAAATTGTTACTACTTATTAAATCCTGTTAAGAAAGTAGGCCACAATTCTCACCAGTCCATCAACCAAACACCATCTTTATTTGACTTAGCTTGCGTGATGAACTAGGCTCCATAAAATATAAATAAAATTTGGTAGTTCGCATGATAGCATAGTTTTTTAGCATTTCAAGTATTTTTGTGGAAAATTTGAGAATTTTTTAACCCTACCGCAACATTATAGCAACTCATAGCAACTCAATTTAAGTCATACCACACAAAACTATGATTTTGTGCTATTCTAATTATACTATTTTTAAACTTGGCATAAATCATGGATTTATCTCATCTCAACACCTTTATTCATGTAGCAAAGACGGGTAATATCAGCCAGTCCGCCAAGATGCTAGGTATCTCACAACCCACCTTATCTCGCCATATTGCCCAGCTTGAACAGACGCTCGGACAACAACTCATCGACCGTCGCCATTGACCAATACAGTTAACAGCGGCAGGTATCTTTTTTTATAATCACGCCAAAAAAACCTGCATGAGCTAAATGAACTCATCACACTCACCCAAACTTTTGGTAAATACACCCCAAATACTTTAAGAATCGGTTTTGTGGCATCAATCTTATATGGACTACTGCCTGATGTAATAGGCGAGCTAAGAGTACAACTGCCAAACCTTGATGTTAGACTGACAGAAATCAGCTCTGGTGATCAGAATCGTGCATTAAAAGCAGGCGAAATCGATGTCGGCTTTGGTCGTTTTTTATCGTCAGAATCATTCATCAAACAAATA
Source organism: Moraxella haemolytica (assembly GCF_030177935.1). NCBI lineage: Bacteria > Pseudomonadati > Pseudomonadota > Gammaproteobacteria > Moraxellales > Moraxellaceae > Moraxella > Moraxella haemolytica. The sequence continues at coordinate 494,676 of NZ_CP089974.1, read as the reverse complement.
CTCTTACGACATGAACGGCTGGTTGTTGCCCTGCCGATGAATCATCAACTTACAAAAAAAAGCAACATTTCTTTTAAATCATTAAATGATGAGATGTTAATCTTGTATCATCGCACACCCATACTATTGAGTACAGGACAAGAGTTTGATCCTCTTTTACATTTATTTTACGAACGACATCTTATTCCAAAAAATACTCAAAAGGTTAGAGATATGCAGATTGCCTTAGGGCTTGTGTCAGCAGGTGAAGGCGTCACCATCGTGCCAATAAGCCTAAAGGGAATTCATCAAGAAAAAATCACCTACCTACCACTTAGCCCTGATAATGCCACCTCCCCCATATATCTTAATACACTTTTGGACAACCAAAACCCTAACATCACTACACTATTAAAATCAATCCAAACTGTCTATGAAAAAAAAGGCATCATACAAACAAACCCCTTATTGATAAATTTGTAACAAAATATTTTAAATATTTTACATAATATCCAAAATTTGTATAAATCCGCCCATAATATTGCAAAACACAAAGTATATTATTTAATTTCTGTATAGTATTGCAACACTCATCTTTATGATGAGTGTTTTTTAGAACTCGTCTATGGCAATATTTCAAACTTATGACTATACTAAATCATATCACCATCATTTAGTCGCCTATTATATAGGCCTTACTTACACACTAATTTGTAAACATCATTCAATCCCAGCCAGCTTTTGCTGCTTTTAAGAACAAAGGATAACCATCATGAGTATCACTTCAGCAGGTCTTAATTTTCGTCAAGCCGTCAACAATGAAAGACCTTTACAAGTTGTCGGTGCAATTAACGCAAACCATGCACTACTTGCCAAAAGAGCAGGCTTTAAAGCCATCTATTTATCAGGTGGTGGTGTGGCAGCAGGCTCTCTTGGCTTGCCTGATTTGGGCATTTCTAATCTTGATGATGTACTTACCGATGTTCGCCGCATTACCGATGTATGCGACTTACCCCTGCTGGTGGACGCCGATACAGGTTTTGGGGCGAGTGCGTTTAATATTGCCCGCACCACAAAATCTTTAATCAAATTTGGGGCAGGAGCAATGCACATTGAAGACCAGATTGGTGCAAAACGCTGTGGTCACCGCCCAAATAAAGCCGTTGTCTCCACGCAAGAGATGGTAGATAGAATCAAAGCGGCTGTAGATTCTCGTACCGATGACAATTTTGTGATTATGGCTCGTACCGATGCCTTAGCAGTAGAAGGCTTAGACGGTGCGATTGAGCGAGCGTGTGCCTATGTAGAGGCCGGGGCAGATATGCTATTTCCAGAAGCAATTACCGACCTTGCGATGTATCAAAAATTTGCCAATGCGACAGGCGTGCCGATTTTGGCGAACATCACCGAATTTGGCTCAACGCCACTTTATACCACCGATGAATTAGCAAGCGTAGACGTTTCACTCGCCTTATATCCACTATCAGCTTTTAGAGCAATGAATAAGGCAGCAGAGAATGTCTATAATGCCATACGAGCTGACGGCACACAAAAAAATGTCATAGACACAATGCAAACTCGCAGTGAATTATACGAACGCATTAATTACCACGCTTTTGAGGATTATTTGGATAGGAGGTATATTAACGCAAAAGCTAACTAATGATTTCTTCATAAATCAAAAGCAATCAATTTTCAATCAACTAATTAAATAAGGTTATCTACTATGAGTAAAAACCATATTCTATCTGTTACCAATGTCAATCTATTGGAAAAAATTCACGAAAAGGTCAGCAATGTTGGATATTGTATTGTTCGTGGTTTAAATATTGGTAATTGTGATGAAGTAGAGAGAAATCAAAAATTATTTGACTTTCTTTCTAAATTAGGAAAATTAACAAATCATAAAAATGATGATAATTTAAAATCCATATTTTGGGATATTAAATATCGTGGTGATGACTATGCAACTAACAATGAAATTACATTTTCGGAAGATGTTGGAGAATGCTCACTTCATAGCGATTCGTCTTTTAGTGAAAATCCAGAAAATTACTTGGTAATGTATGTTGTAAAATCTGCTAACGATGAGGGGAATTCTCTATTTTTAAGTTCATCTGATATTAAGAAAGAACTATCAAATACAGAACTTGGATTGCAATATCCAAATATTCTTGCAAATAATCAGCATCCATTTAAAACACCAAAATCCTTTGGGGAAAGAGATGGTGTTGTATGGGGAACTATTTTGCCCAATGATAGTCAAATGATTAGATTTAGAGATGATTGTATTTACAAAGGCATTTTAGAAAATAAAGATAAGGTAACGCAAGAAATGATAGATGCTCTTGATTATATGGTAAGTTTGATAAAAAACTCCAATAATATTCAAGAGTTTTCCGCACAAGATGATGATTTAATCATTATTGATAATTCCAATGGTTTGCACGCTAGAACAGATTATACAGATAAATCTAGACATTATGTTAGAGCTAGAATTACCATTTAGGGGGATTTTGTGCAAGAGATAATACAATCTATTGTTTTTGTTATTGCTTCAATATTGCACGGAATTACAGGTATGGCATTTCCAATGCTAGGAACTACTTCCTTAGCATTTGTTATGCCCCTATCTAAGGTAGTTGCATTGGTAGCATTACCCAGTCTTTTGATGAGTATATTGGTATTATGTAGCAATAATCAAAAAAGCATTTATCAAGAAATAATTTACTACCTAAGAGCTTATAAATTGCTTGCTATTAGTAGTGTTATTGGAAGTATTTTAGGTGTAAAAATGCTTTTAATGTTACCAGTATCTTATTTATATATTTTAATGGCAAGTATTACCCTATATTATTCAATAAACGGATTATTGAATATGTATGGAAAAGCTAAAAGCATTAAAGTAAATCCTAATAATAAAAATATGGTTTTATTTGGGTTATTAGCTGGGATAGTTGGTGGTGCTACTAATGCAATGTCCCCAATATTACTTATGTTTTTATTTAGTGAAACAGATGATAAAAATCGTATCACAAAAGCAAGTAATTTATGTTTTTTATTAGCAAAAATTATTCAAATTTATATGCTAAGAAATCAATATTTATTACTTGATAAAAATGAATATGGATTGATATTTTTTCTAACCATATTTTCTATTATCGGTCTATATATTGGTATATGGTTAAGAGATAAAATTAGTACTAACATTTTTAAAATGTTAATTTTTATAATATTGTTAATATTGGCTTTAAAAATTGGGCACTCTGGATTTTTAAAGCTGTAAAAATTTAAATATCCCCACCCAGTTTTAAAAAGGATATTTAAAAAACGGATAATTATCCAAGCATAATTATCCAAAAACCGATAATTTAACCGTCTAATGCCATTAAATTATCATTCTTCCCATTAAGGACAAAAGGAACACTGCTATGAGTGAACAAACCCTACCCAAAATTGACGGCTTTAAACCCAAAAAATCAGTCGCCCTAAGCGGACAAATCGCAGGCAATACCGCTCTTTGCACCGTTGGTAAATCAGGCAATGATTTGCATTATCGTGGTTATGATATTTTAGACTTAGCAAATAACTGCGAATATGAAGAGGTCGCTCATCTACTCATCCACGGACACCTACCCAATCGATTTGAGCTGACAGCCTACAAACAAAAATTAAAATCCATGCGTGGTTTGCCGATTCGGGTCATTGAAGTATTAGAGAGCCTGCCTGCCCATACACACCCGATGGATGTGATGAGAACAGGTGTATCCATGCTTGGTTGCGTACACCCCGAGCGTGAGAGCCAGCCTGCGTCAGAGGCTAAAGACATTGCTGATAAACTAATTGCAAGTCTAGGCTCTATGCTACTGTATTGGTATCAATACAGCCACAATGGCAAGCGTATCAGTGTGGAGAGCGAAGAAGACAGCATTGGTGGGCATTTTTTGCATCTATTGCACGGCAGACGACCAGACAACAGCCATGTTAAAGCAATGCACATCAGTCTGATTTTATATGCTGAGCACGAGTTCAATGCGTCCACATTCACCAGTCGTGTCATTGCTGGCACAGGGTCTGATATTTATTCGTGCATTTGTGGGTCGATTGGAGCATTAAAAGGACCAAAGCACGGCGGTGCCAACGAAGTCGCTTATGACATTCAAAAACGCTATCGCACGCCTGATGAAGCCGAAGCCGATATTAAAGAACGCATTGCCAAAAAAGAGATTATCATTGGTTTTGGACACCCTGTCTATACCATTGCTGACCCTAGAAATGTCGTCATTAAGCAAGTCGCCAAAGACCTATCGGAGGAAACAGGCGATATGCGTTTATTTGACATCGCCGAACGCTTGGAAAGCGTAATGTGGAACGAGAAAAAAATGTTCCCAAATCTTGATTGGTTCTCTGCGGTGTCTTATCAAAAAATGGGGGTGCCGACCGCAATGTTTACCCCACTGTTTGTCATCGCTCGTACCGCAGGCTGGTCGGCTCATGTGCTAGAACAGCGTTCAGATGGCAAAATTATCCGTCCATCAGCCAATTATACCGGTCCTGATGATTTAAAATTTGTGCCGATGGGTGAGCGGTAATTCAATAAAACAAGGGCATATTTTTAATTGGGAAAATGTGCCTTTGTTTTTAAAATTGGAGTGCTTTATGAGAGAAATAAATGAAATAGAAAGTAAATTTCCTATACTATTTGATTTATTAGGAGATGAATATATAGAAAAACTAAAATTGGAGCAAGGGGCTTTATCCAGAAAAGCAACTATCAATCCTTTATTTGAAATTTTATATATGAACAATAAATTTGATTTGGAGAGTTTAATTAGAAAAGCATTAGACAACAAAGCTATTGACAAAGAGCGTCTGAAAAGATTTAAAGACGAAAAAGACAATGTTAATATTCAAAATTTCATCAATGAATTACATATGTTGGAACCTATGTATTCTTATGGAAATTTTTTATTAGAAGATAATGAAAATTCCACACCTGATTTTTGTGCTACAATTAATGGAAAAAATATTGCTTTTGAATGCGTTTCTGTTAATGAACATAGAGATTGCATCAAACAAAAAAATTTAGATAATGCAAAAATAAATAAAAATATCAAATTATTTTTTAAAAACAATCCCAATAAGAATATTTTTTCTGCATTTAATGAATACAAACCATTTGGAACAACTGAAATATTAAAAATAATAAAAAAAATCAGAGATGTAAAATCATCAAAACAAACAAAAAGTTATCCTTATAAAATATTGATGATGTCATTTAAAAATATGTCTTTCCTTTGTCAACCAAAAGAATGTTTGCCTTATACTGGAAATTTATATGATGGAATCCATAGCGGATTCATATATCCTGCATTTTATGGCAAAAGAGGTGATTTAATATACGAAACTAATAGTTTTGAAGGAGGGGAACATACTATTTCATTGCTTGATAGTGATGGAAAATTTTCACGAGATAGTGATTTCAATCTTTGTATTTTTCATTTTGAAACACAAAAAAACGAAGAGTACAAACAATATGTGTTTTTTGAAAATCTAAAAAATCCATTACCAGCAGACCTTATAAATCAACTAAGCGATATTTTTCACCCCTATAAAACATATTCTGTTTTAAATAAATTTTTTCACAGCCAAAGAAAAGGAAACTTAGCAATGAAAAACTACCGTAAACCCTTAGCCGATACTGCATTAGACTACTTTGATGTAGAACAGGCAATTAACGACATTCGCCCAAGTGCGTATGAAGCACTTCCCTACACCGCCAAAGTACTTGCCGAACAGCTGGTACGAAATTGTAGCGATGACCCAAAACTTACCGATTATCTAAATGAACTTATCGGTAATAAGCAAGAGCTTGATTTTCCTTGGTATCCTGCACGAGTGGTGTGCCACGACATTTTGGGTCAGACGGCTTTAGTCGATTTAGCAGGACTTCGTGATGCGATTGCCCAAGCTGGCGGAGACCCCTCCAAAGTCAATCCTGTGGTACAAACCCAGCTCATTGTAGACCATTCTTTGGCGGTGGAACACGGCGGCGATGACCCTGACGCTTTTGCCAAAAACCGTGCCATTGAAGACCGCCGTAATGATGACCGTTTTCATTTTATCAACTGGACAAAAACCGCCTTTAAAAATGTTGATGTGATTCCTGCTGGCAACGGCATTATGCACCAAATCAATTTAGAAAAGATGTCGCCCGTGGTGCAGATTAAAGATGGTGTAGCATTTCCTGACACCTGTGTCGGTACAGACAGCCATACACCACATACCGATGCACTAGGTGTAATTTCGGTAGGTGTAGGCGGTCTAGAGGCTGAATGCGTGATGTTAGGACAACCGTCAATGATGCGTACACCCGATATCATTGGCGTGCATTTAATCGGCAGAAAGCAAGCAGGCATTACAGCAACCGACATCGTACTGGCGTTAACTGAGTTTTTACGCAACGAGCGAGTGGTTGGGGCGTATTTGGAATTTTTTGGCGAAGGAGCAGACAGTCTGTCAGTTGGCGATAGAGCAACGATTGCCAATATGACCCCTGAATATGGGGCAAGTGCTGGACTATTTTATACTGACCAAAACACTTTGGATTATTTGACTTTGACAGGTCGTGAGCCTAAACAAGTTAAATTGGTTGAACAATATGCAAAAACCATTGGGCTGTGGGCAGAAGCAATGACCAAGGCAGTTTATCCACGAGTATTAGAATTTGACTTATCTACCGTTACTCGTAATATCGCAGGTCCTTCCAACCCACACGCACGAGTAGCAACGGCCGAGCTAAAGGCAAAAGGTATTGCAGGCGTGGTAGAAAATCGCACAGATGGTCTAATGCCTGACGGAGCGGTGATTATCGCCGCGATAACGAGTTGTACCAACACTTCCAACCCAAGAAACACCGTTGCCGCAGGACTGTTGGCGAAGAAGGCGAATGAATTGGGTTTAACTCGCAAGCCTTGGGTCAAATCATCATTTGCCCCTGGTTCAAAAGTAGCCAAATTGTACTTGCAAGAAGCAGGATTATTATCCGAACTTGAAAAATTGGGCTTTGGCATTGTTGGCTTTGCCTGCACGACTTGTAATGGCATGAGTGGTGCATTACGACCTGAAATTGAGCAAGAAATCATCGATCGTGATTTGTACGCCACAGCAGTGCTTTCAGGCAATCGCAATTTTGATGGACGCATTCACCCACAAGCAAAACAGGCATTTTTGGCAAGTCCGCCCCTTGTGGTTGCCTATGCCATTGCTGGCACGATTCGTTTTGACATTGAAAATGATGTCTTAGGCTATCATAACGACAAGCCGATTTATCTAAAAGATATTTATCCATCAGATGATGAAATTGACAAGATTGTCGCCAAGTGCGTAAAACCAGAGCAATTTAAAGAAATCTACATTCCAATGTTTGATTTGGGCAATTCACAAACCGCCCAAAGTCCGCTGTATGATTGGCGTGAAAAGTCCACCTATATCCGCCGTCCGCCCTATTGGGAGGGAGCATTGGCAAAAGAATGTGAACTTAAAAACTTACGACCGCTTGCCATTTTGCCTGATAATATCACCACCGACCATTTATCGCCGTCCAATGCCATCATCAAAAATTCGGCAGCAGGAGAATATCTAGCAAAAATGGGTGTGCCAGAGAAGGATTTTAACTCTTATGCTACACACCGAGGCGACCATTTGACCGCACAACGAGCAACTTTGGCAAATCCAAAACTCTTTAATGAAATGGTCAAAAACGCTGATGGTACAATCAAACAAGGCTCACTGGCACGAGTTGAACCAGATGGCACGGTGATGAGAATGTGGGAGGCAATAGAAACTTATATGAACCGCTCACAACCTCTTATCATCATTGCAGGGGCGGATTATGGACAAGGGTCAAGTAGGGATTGGGCGGCAAAGGGCGTGCGTTTGGCTGGCGTGGAAGTGATTGTCGCAGAAGGCTTTGAACGCATTCACCGTACCAACCTTGTGGGAATGGGCGTGTTGCCGCTGCAATTTATAAACGGTCAAAATCGCCATACCCTTAAATTAGACGGTACAGAAATTTATGCGGTACAAGGGGAAATTTCAGCTCGCTGTGAATTAGAACTTGTCATTGAACGCAAAAATGGCGATATTGAAAAAGTGCCTGTCTTATGCCGCCTGGATAGCGATAGTGATGTCAAAACCTATAAGGCGGGGGGTGTGCTAAGGGAGTTTGCGAGTAAATTTCTTGGATAAAGGAGAGTTGTAATTGGTGTAAAGACAAGGCAATTTTGTGGTAGAATTGTCTTGTTTCCTAGCAAAATTTGGAGAATTTAATATGCACTTTTTAGATGAAATTACAATTAACAACTATCGTTCTTGCAAAAGTTTTAATACCAAATTATCACCTTATACGGCTTTAGTTGGCTATAATAATGCTGGAAAATCAAATGTATTATTAGCCATTCAATGGTTACTCAAAAAATCTGCACTAACAAAAGCTGACTTTTTTGATGAAAATCAGCCAGTAGAAGTTATTGGTAAAATTTCAGGAATTACCGAAGAAAGACTTGATAAAATGGAAATTAAACAAAGAAAATCGATTGAACCTTACATATCAAATGGAATTTTAAAAATAAAAAGAACACAGCATAAAATAGATGACAAAGCAACTAATGTTAATCTTAGTGTTTATGATGAGAATAACGCAACTTGGGTAGATAATCCCAATGGTATTGATAATGCCATTAAGATTTTATTGCCAGAGCCTATTAAAATTAGTGCTATGGATAATGCCGAAGAAGATGCAACAAAAGCAAAAAATACAACTACTATTGGCAAATTGCTGGACAAAATGCTTAAATCAGTAGCTGAAAGATATTCAGAAGATTTTAGTAAATCCCTAAATGAAATAAACAAGAAAATATCATCTGATGGTAGTGAGAGATTGTCTGATTTATCAGATTTGGATAATCAAATAAATAAAAATATCAATGATTTCTTTTCGGGCGTTCAAATAAAGCTACATTTTGAAACACCCAATATCTCAGACATATTCAAGTCAGGAACAATTAAGGTTTTTGAAAGCGATGATACTGCAAGAAATCTATCGTATTATGGACACGGTTCACAACGTTCCATTCAAATGGCACTCATTAGAAGTTTGGCAGAAGTAAATGCAACAGAAAATTTTGCTACAAACTTACTTTTGATAGATGAGCCAGAACTATATTTACACCCTACTGCAATAGAGCAACTAAGAGTGGCATTAAAGTATTTATCCAAAAATGGCTATCAAGTAATTTTTACCACTCATTCAGCTCAAATGATTACTTCGGAAGATATTGGAAATACCTTACTAATAAGAAAGAGCGAAAAAAAAACTGTCTGTCTGACTAGCCTTTCACAAGCCGTGAATTCTGTTATATCTGATACCATATCCCAAAGAGAATTACTATTTAGCTTAACAAATTCTAGCAAAATTCTATTTTCTGAGAAAGTTTTGTTAGTTGAAGGTACAACAGAGCATAGGCTATTACCTTTTATTTTTGAAAAATTAAAAGGAAAGACACTAGCACAAGAAAAAATTGCTTTGGTTAGTGTTGGTGGTACTGGCAACATCAAAAAAGCATTAACCGTACTTCAAGAAATAGGTATTCCTACAAAGGTAATTGTAGATTTGGATTATGCTTTCAAAGAAGCCCACAAACAGGAGTTTATAGAAGAAAGTAATGCTGATAGAAAGTCCTTAATTCAAGTTTTAGAAAACTTAGCAAATAATTCTGAAATTTTGATAGGTGAAGATAAATTGCCTAGAAAAGGTGAGCTAACCAAAATCAATGGAGAAAAAAGAAAAATATCAGCTTCTTATGGCTATAAAATTTTGGCCCAACAAGATGAATCAAGTGAATCCATACATAAGCTTCATAACTTACTTAAGGAAAAGCAAATTTGGTTATGGACAAAAGGCACTATTGAAACTCATTTGGGGTTAGCTGAAAAAAATGAACAAGTATGGGCTAACTACAAACATAGGTTAGATAGTGAAAATGTGGACAGTGTCATTTCTGACTTTGATACAATTAAACAGCTTGTAGATTGGCTGTGTGAATAACTCCAAAACGGTGCGTAAAACGCACCTTACGCCCAAAGGAAAATTTTATGAACAACAAACTTTCAAAATACGGCATTAACCCAACCAATCGCCCAAAAATCCCTGCAACCAAAAAGCTAGATTTAACAGGCGAACAAGGGCAACAGATTATTAAATCTGAAACAAAATTGGTTTTGCGAACCCATAAAGAAACCTTTAAACGCTTGGCAGATATGTAATGGAAATTATTTGTTTTCCATTTGAACGGGTCATTGAAATTAATACCTACATTCTTTCTACCGAAAAAGGAATGAAAGGACAAGCGGATATTGGCAAATTACAAGGGGCATTATCTCGGATTGATAATGCGATTTTGTATGAAGGCTTAAATGATGTTTTTGAAATTGCCAGTAAATATGCAAATAGCATTGCAATGGCTCACGCTTTATCTGATGCCAATAAACGCACAGGATTGGCGGTTGCCCTAGAATATTTATCGCTCAATGATTATGAAATTACGATAGACCATATTTTAATGGCGGATGCAATGCGTGATTTGGTCATTGGTGAATTAACTGAAATTGAATTTGCGGATATTTTATATCATCAATATATAAGTAGCACAAATCCACAAAAGGAATAACCAAAATGCAAACCCCAATCCCAGCCACTTATATGCGTGGCGGTACTTCAAAAGGTACATTTTTTAATTTGGCGGATTTGCCAGAGCCTTGCCAAATGGCAGGGCAGGCACGAGACGCCTTATTACTTAGAGTCGTTGGCAGTCCAGACCCCTACGGCAAGCAAATTGACGGTATGGGCAACGGCTCATCAAGCACATCAAAGGTCGTGATTATCTCGCCTGCCACAGACGGCGTACACGATGTCAATTATCTGTTTGGGCAGGTGGCGATTGACAAGGCGATGATTGACTGGTCGGGCAACTGTGGCAATTTAACAGGAGCGGTGGGCAGTTTTGCGATTTTTAATGGCTTGATTGCAAAAGATAAAATCCCTGACAATGGTATTTGTACAGTACGAATTTATCAACAAAATATTGGCAAAACCATCATCGCCCATGTACCCATCAAGAACGGTCAAGTGGTAGAAACAGGTGGTTTTAAGCTTGATGGGGTAACTTTTCCAGCCAGTGAAATTAAAATTGAATTTATAGACCCTGTGGACGAGGGCGGAGAGATGTTCCCCACAGGCAATTTAAAGGACACTTTGTCCGTGCCTAATGTGGGCGAGTTTGAAGTTACGATGATTAACGCAGGCATTCCCACGATATTTCTGCACGCAAGCGATTTGGGCTTTAAAGGCACAGAAATGCAAGCGGACATCAATTCAAACAGCGAAACCCTAGCCAGATTAGAAAAAATCCGTGCTTATGGGGCGGTTAAAATGGGCTTAATTGATGATATTCAACAAGCTAAAACTCGCCAACACACGCCAAAAATTGCATGGGTTGCACCGCCTGTTGAGTACATTTCATCAAGTGGCAAAACCGTAAAAGCAAGTGACATCAATCTGTTGGTTCGTGCGATGAGTATGGGGCAGTTGCACCATGCCATGATGGGTACAGCAAGCGTAGCGATTGGTACAGCAGGAACGATAGTCGGTACGATTGTCAATGAAGTGGCAGGTGGTGGGCGTTTGACCGAAGTTTGTTTTGGACACCCATCAGGCAGACTTACCGTTGGTGGACAGTCTGAATGCGTGAATGGCAAATGGGTGGCTCGCAGAGTATCTATGAGCCGCAGTGCAAGACGGCTTATGGTCGGCAATGTCTTTGTACCTACCGATAGTTTTTAAACACAAACGATCCATGGGCGAATTAAAAAATAACTTGCCCATTTTGTATATTATTTTTAGCAGTTTTATTACTTCACAAGCAGTACATCAAAAAAACCAAACAAGCACCTTTAGTCATTACCCACCTTAAAACTGCAATAAAACAACCCAAATACTAAATACATTCATGATTTTGCATAAAAAAAGCCAATCACAAAACATCAATCAGTCTTTTGTGAGACGCAAAATACAGGGCTGGCATTTTTTTAATAAAATGGTAAAATGACCATTCAATGAAGTAAAATCCAGTGGCTACAGGCAATCGCCACACCAAATCAAAAAGACCAACATGACTCAAACCAATACCGCCACAATGCTTAATGCGTCAATACTTTCTGTGATTTTACGCTGTTTAGCTGCCATTATCGCCCTGCTTTTAATTTTGGTGCTTGCCTTTCCCATCGGTTTTTATGGCATGGCGATGTATCTTGAGCCTACCTTACCAGATGTAAAAAACATTGATGCCAATCGTTTTGCAATGCCTTTGCAGATTTATACGGCGGACAATAAGCTGATTGGTCAGTATGGCAACCGCTTTTCTATGCCGGTTAGCTACGAACAAATCCCCAAGCACCTGATTGATGCTTTCTTATCAGCAGAAGATTCTAGCTTTTTTGAGCATAGTGGTATCAGCGTCAAGGGCATTGGGCGTGCAATCACTGAAGTGATTACCAATGACGACACCCGAACAGGTGGCTCAACCATCACCATGCAGGTGGCAAAGAACTATTTTTTGAGTGCCGAACGCACGCTTGATCGTAAATTAACCGAGCTGTTCATTGCCAGAAAAATAGAAAATGAGATGGCCAAAGATGAAATTTTAACCTTATATGTCAATAAAATCTATCTTGGCGAAGGTGCATACGGCATTGCTGCTGCAGCTCGCCGTTATTATAGCAAAACGCTAGACCAACTCACCATCGCTGAGATGGCAATGATTGCCGGTTTGCCAAAAGCCCCATCAGCTTACAACCCTGTCATCAATCCTAAACGAGCCTTAGAACGCCGCAACTGGATTATCGGGCGTATGCTAAAAGAAGGACGCATCAGCCAAGCACAGCATGATGAAGCAGTAGCTGCCCCCATCGGACTCAACCTGTATCAAGAAAAACTTGACATGAATATGCCTTATCTGGCGGAAATGGCAAGAAGTGCTTTGGTTAAAAAATACGGTAAATCAGTCATGGATAGTGGCTGGCGTGTACAGCTCACCGTCAGCAGCCAAGAGCAAACTGCCGCCGAAAATGCTCTCGTTGCAGGACTAAAAAGCTATGACAGCCGTCATGGTAACGGTTGGCAAGGTCCAGAATCTCAAAATGGTGATTTAGATAAATTTAAAAATTTTGACAACATGTATCCTGCCAAAGTTGTCAAAGTTAATCATTCAAGTTTTGAAGCCATACTGCAATCAGGTCATACCATCACCATTCCATGGTCTGGCATGAACTGGGCTCGCCGATCCATCGGTTCAGGTCGTGTGGGCGGTCGCTTTAGCAATGCCCATCAGATGGTAAAAGTAGGCAATATCGTGCGAGTCATGCCCTTAAACCAAGAAAAGACTGCGTGGAGATTGACCCAACCACCATCAATTCAAGGTGCTTTGATATCGATTCACCCACAAAACGGAGCAATTCGTGCTTTGGTAGGTGGATTTGACTTTAACCACAGCAAATTCAACCGTGTTACCCAAGGCTATCGCCAACCTGGCTCTATCATCAAACCACTGATATTTGCTGCCGCCCTAGAGTCAGGAAAATACACACCAGATAGTCTTATTTCAGATGCTGCCATTCGTATAGGCAAATGGCAGCCCAAAAATGCCGATGGCAAGTACACAGAATATATGTCAGTACGGCAAGCTCTCGCCTTGTCAAGAAACACCCCATCCATTCGTCTGTTGCGTGCAACAGGACTGAATGAAGCTCGCCAAACGCTAGATATGCTAGGGCTTGAAAAAGAACGCCTGCCTGAAACTTTAGCATTGGCACTAGGTGCCGCTAACGCAACGCCTTTACAGATGGCAACAGGTTTTGCTGCTCTTATCAATGGTGGTCATCGTGTACAACCTTATTTCATCGATCGCATTTATAATTTTGACAATGAGACCATCTTTCAGGCAAACCCCGCCCAAGCTTGTGCTCCATGCCACAACAAGGAACTTTCCAAAGCACAACGGTCAGCAAACAGCAAAGCAGTCCAAAAGACAGTCACAAAGGACAACCAACCTACCGATAGCAGTCCCAATGCCACAACAAAACATGATCGCTTAAAGCCAAACAAAACCATCATCCATACTACGGCTAAGCAAGCACCCAGAGTCATCAGTCATCAGACTTCTTATGAAATGGCAGAAATGCTACGAGAAGTCATCACCAGTGGTACAGCCAAAAAAGCATTGGCACTAGGGCGATCTGATGTGGGTGGCAAAACAGGCACAACTAACGAAGCCAAAGATGCTTGGTTCGCTGGCGTGCATCCAACCAGCTCAACGGTGGTTTGGGTTGGCTTTGATAACCCTGCACCAATGGGTACAAGAGAATATGGTGGTGTTGCCGCCTTGCCGATTTGGGTGAATTTTAGTCGCCAACAGCTACGCAACACTCCAAAACAATGGATTCCATTAGAAGATCCAACTACAGCCAAAGGCAAATAAAAACCCCTTAATGTAAATAAAAAGATGGTGCTAATTCACCATCTTTTGCTGGGTGGTATACCCCAAAAATATCAAGTTAAATTACCCACAATGTGTGTATATCCCTGACGATAATCACCAAATTGCAACCACTCTTTGGGTAAGTTACTTACAAGTCGCTTGCCTGTGGCGGGAGCATCAATCACCTTCAGTGGCTGATATTGTAATTTTTGGCACAAGAAATCAAGTACTTCTCGGCTACTAGCAGGACAAAAGTCGGTCGCTATGTAAATGGGCTTTGGCTCACTTTGCATTAAAATATGCCAAAGCACCATCACCAAATCGGTATCCATGATTCGATTGGTGTAATGTTGGCTTGGTACACCATCGCCATGTGCCGTCTTCGCTAGCCTTAGCATACGCCGTCTTGATACCCCATAGATGCCACTTGGTCGGACAATCACCGCCTTATCCCCAAAGGCTTTCACAATGACTTGCTCTGCATCATACAGCACCTTGGCAGTTGGTGTACTAGGCTGTGCAATCATCTGCTCATTAACCACTTCGCCTGCATTTTCACTATAAACTGCTGTTGATGATACGAATAAAATCTGACGAATCTGTGGCAACTCATCCGCCAAAGATGCCATATGCTGACAAATGGCAAGATAGCTGTCTTGATATGCCCGCACTTTATCCTTTTGTGTATCGGGCGAAACAATAATGGCGATGTGTGTGATATTGTGCAGTCGTTTGGCATCCAACTCTAAGGCGTTCATTTGCCAATGCGTGATGGGCAAATTGGCATGGCACTTGGCAGTGCGTGATAGCCCAACAACCTGACACCCTGTTTGGGCAAGCTGTCTGGTCAAAGATAATCCAATATCGCCCTGCCCAATGACAAGATAGCATTTTTGATGATAATTATTCATATCGCCCCATTTAAAAAACTCATCACATCGTTTATTTTAAGAACATTCAAATACTGCAGCCTTCTTTCATGGCCTAAAAATAACGCAGTATTTGAAATTTAACAGCATGGTTGTTTTGGCTATGGTTCTTTTGGATACTGGCAGTTGCTCTTAAAGCATGATAACGACTTAGGTCGTACTGTGCACCCAGTTTTAGCTCAGGCTGCACATAACTTGACCGCCCCGCATCGTCTTTGTGATACCAATACGGCACTTCAATCTCCCCTGTCATTCGCCATCTATCCGTCTGATGATAAATACAACCCGCACTAAACTTCAACCCCATGCGATAGCCCTGATTAACCTTGCCAATCTGTCCTCCTGTGCCACCTAGCACATAACATACCATATCTGCCATATCGCCCGTCTGAGCCTTGGGCTTACCAAGCGTCCAAGACCTGCCCTTTTGTAGGGCAATGTCTGCCACCAGATGCGTGTCGTTTTGTTCATCTGAAGCATCAACTGCCTGTTTTAATCCAAGCTGCATTCGTGTTGCCCACGCCTTTTTTTGACTTTGTCCGCCAAGATAAGCTTTAGCGGTATTGGCTGGGTTTAGACTGGTTGTTCTAAATATCGTCAGTTCATTGAGACGAATTTTGCCATCTTGATAGGCTAAGTCGATGGACGGTAGTATTACCTCGTGAAACTTACGCACACCAGCAGGGTTGTCCAGTGCGTCTTGATAAGCTGAGCGGATACTCACATGATAGCCCGTTTTATCTACATACCGCTCATCATAAGATACTGCCATACCTAAGCGATGCGTTGGACTGGCAGTAACAGGATTGTTGTTATTTGGTTGAATGGCAGTCATATCAAATGCATTGCTGTTGGTCATGATGGCTTGGTGTTTTGTGGCGTTTGATGGGTGGTAGGTGGTGTTTGTGATGATACCTTGCCTATCAAGTACTTGGACAGCCTGAGCAGGCGTAGTTACCATGCCAAACATGGACAGTAGCGATTTATCAGCACGCACCACATCAACAAGACGAGCAATCTCAGTAGCACAGTTATCATGGGTTAAATAATAAGAGCGTGCCAAATCTTTCACTTCCCAAAGATGACGCATGATTTGATCAACCTGAGATGGTGTTAAATCAAGACGATATTCCCACAAGTCTCTTTCGTCCTTAACCAGATAATCATCAGATTTTACACGATAAGGTAAAATCTCCATCACGCCTGCATAGCGACCTGTCAGCGGCTTAATCGCATTGGCAATCAAACCATCATCTGCACTACTTGCCACTGTATAATTCATGACAGTAGCACGCTCATCACCATCAATACGCATGAACGCATGTGCAAAAGCCGAAGCAATATTATTGCCATGCTCTTCGGCAAAGACAAACGACAACTGTCGCGCATCTATTTTATCCGCCCATGTACGAAATTCTTGACAGCCTGCATCAGATGCCACCACATTAACACCTAACTTGACCAATTCGGTCTTTAAAAAATGCGTTCGTGCAGGAAAACGACAAATTATCTTCTGGTCATTTACCGCTATTGCCGATAGCATGGCAATCAGTTCACTTTTTGGGTTTGTATGCCCATCATCCGACAAGAAAAATGTCTCTGTATCAATGCGGTTTTTATCTTTAGCGTATCCGCCATCACCAAGCATCAACAGCCGTCTCCACAGCACATGTTGGGACAGCTTATCAATTTGCACATCACTAAGTGCAAAAGGTAGTTGATTTTCCACACCAATCTTATCTTGTAGCGGTGCTGCCCGTGCTGTTGCCAATGAGCCTGCCATACCACAACCTGTCATCAACACCACCAATAAAATCCAACAAAAGCGTTTCGTATTCATGATAATTTTGCTACAATAATAGATATACCTTTAGTATACCATCATCATGACGCATTTCAGCATAAAAAATGGCGTATTAGAAGGGGCAAACTTCATGCCATCGCCCAATTTTAACACTCGCCCCACCATTGATGGCACGCCCACTATTGACGGTATCGTCATTCATAATATTAGCCTGCCACCATCCCAATTTGAACAAACCGACAAAAATGGCATACACTTTGTTGAAGCCTTTTTTCAAAATCAACTAAACCCAAATGATCATGAGTACTTTACCACCATCTATACGATGAAGGTCTCTGCCCATTTGTTCATTAAAAGAAACGGCAAAATCGTACAATTTGTTAATTTTGATGATCGGGCTTGGCACGCAGGAGAGTCGGTCTATCTAGGCAGGAGAAATTGCAACGATTTTACCATTGGCATTGAGCTTGAAGGAGATGATTTTTCGCCCTTTACTGATGCTCAATATACAGCACTGGCTCAGGTCATTCATGCCATTTACCAAGCCTACCCCAAGACAATGCGTCATCTAATGGGGCATAGCGATATCGCACCAACCCGAAAAAGCGATCCTGGCAAGTTTTTTGATTGGTCAAGAATCAGACAAATGATTGAAACACTATGCCTAAATAATAACGATAGTAAAATCAAAACAACCATCTAAGCTCAACCAAAATCCTTATCTTACCACCCCTTGCCACAGCTTTTTTATTACTGATAAAGCTCACAGTAGTCAGCTAAAAATTTACATAAACTTTTGCATACGAACTCTACAAAAATCCATTATAATATTCTTTTTTATTGTTAAGCTGTATTATGGCAAAATCTCGTCTTTTTCGCTCAACCATGGTGGTTAGTGCCATGACCATGCTCTCTCGCATCTTAGGTTTGTTGCGTGATGTTGTTTTGATGGGTGTATTTGGTGCCGGTGGGTTGATGGATGCCTTTTTGGTCGCCTTTAAAATCCCAAATTTTTTGCGTCGTTTATTTGCCGAAGGGGCTTTTAGCCAAGCCTTCGTCCCCATCTTATCCGAATACAAGGAAAAACGCACGCTCAACGAAGTTCAGATACTCATCAGCCGTGTCTCAGGCGTGCTAAGCGTTATACTGCTTACTTTAACTGTCATTATCATCGCCATCGCACCAGTTATCATTCATCTGTTCGCTCCTGGGTTTAAAGACAACCCCATCAAGTTTGTGGCAGCTACCGAACTATTAAGACTGACATTCCCCTATCTGCTATTTATTTCTATGACGGCATTTTTTGGCAGTATCTTGCAAAGCTATGGTCGTTTTGCTACTCCTGCTTTTGCACCTGTATTGCTTAATGTTTGCATGATTTTGGCAGCACTACTCTTTGCCCCAATGTTTGATACACCCATCATGGCATTAGGCTATGCAGTTGCCATCTCTGGGCTACTACAACTTTTGATTCAACTACCGCAGTTGTATCGCCAAAAGCTACTCATCGCCCCAAAAATAGAATTCAAGCACGAAGGCGTGGTACGCATTTTAAGACTAATGCTCCCTGCCATCTTTGGCGTATCCGTTACTCAAATCAACCTACTGCTAAATACTGTTTTTGCTTCGCTGATGATTGGCGGTTCGGTATCTTGGCTTTATGCTGCCGAACGCTTAAGCGAGCTACCGCTAGGACTAATTGGCGTTGCAATTGGCACAGTGATTTTGCCAAGTCTGTCCGCCAGTCGTGCCAAAGCCGATGATGACACCTTCAAAAAAACACTCGACTGGGCAGCAAGGCTGGTTGTTCTTGTGGGACTACCTGCTTCACTTGCCATGTTCATGTTGTCTGATGTGCTGATGAATGCCTTGTTTGTGCGTGGCGAATTCACCCAAAATGATGCTCTGATGAGCGGTTTTGCCCTAAAGTGCCTATCAGGTGGCATCTTAGGCTTTATGCTCATCAAGATTTTTGCCCCCGCCTTTTTTGCAGGGCAAGATACCAAGACCCCCGTTAAGATTGGCATCATCTCTGTATTTGCTAACATGATTTTTAGTGTACTATTCATTGGTATTTTTTATTTGATGAAGCTTCCACTACATGGTGGCTTAGCATTAGCAACCACCGCTGCCAGTTTTGTTAATGCAGGGCTTCTTTACTATTTCTTACATAAGCGAGACATCTTTCGCTTATGTAAGCATTGGCAAAAGATGGGTTTACAATTTGTTATATCAAGCCTTGCAATGGTGCTGGCATTATCCATGCTACTGCCCTATTATCCAACCGATGGCGGTACATTGATGCGAATCTTTACTCTTTTGGGCATCTGTGTGATGGGTGCATTGGTCTATGGCATAGCATTGCTTAGCACAGGCTTTCGCCCACGCCATCTCAAGCATCACTAATGGTTCGTACTTAGTGTGCTAATTCTACACAAAACAACTCATATCGTTACAGCTTAGTTACATATCATGTACAATAATGGGTTGTATATCATGTACAATAAATTGATATATCACCAACCCATTTAAAAAGGAAACAAATCATGATAAAACCAATCTCTCAGCCCATCGCTAAAGACTTCAATCCAAATCTAGACCTTGAACAAGTCCGTGCCGAGTGTCGCACTCTTGCCAAATCTCGTGCTAAAATCTCGGCAGGTGTCGCCATCATTCCTGTGCCATTCATAGATGTAGCGATTGATGTTGGCATGCTGTCCAAACTCTTGCCTGAAATCACCAAAAGATTCGAACTGCAAGAACCGACAGACCCAAACAGTAGCGTCAGCGAACAAGACCGCAAACAAAGCATTCAAAACCGTATCGTTGCCATTGGTGGTCTAGTGGCAACTCGTGGCGTGGTAAATAAGACCATTCAAGGGTTTGGTGGTCGTATCATTGGTAAGCAAGTTGCTAAATATGTACCACTTGGCGGTCAAATGGTCGCTGCCACCATTGGTTATATGATTTTCAAAAAAATCGCCTTTGAACATATTGATCATTGCTATCAAGTCGCCAAAGAAGCTCAGCTAAAGGCGAACTGATATGCATCAACACACTAAACCCATCAGCAATCTATTTGCTTATCTAAGTTTAGTTCACCAATGTCATCAAAGCGTCATTAAGCCAACATGGGTCATCATCTTGCTTAATGACGCTTGCTATTTGCAGTTTTCATCAATCATTTTTCTATTTTGGCATAATAAAATGACAGGTTTTGTTTGAGAAAATCTCATAAACAAGTTAAAATATAGCTCGTTTTATACATGCCCATACATTGTGCATTTTTGATAATAAACTTATTGCTACCTGTTAGCCATTTTTAGCCAAGGTACTCCCATGACTTTTGTTGTAACCGATAACTGCGTGCTGTGCAAATATACCGACTGTGTGGAAGTTTGCCCTGTGGACTGTTTTTATGAAGGTCCGAACTTTTTGGTCATCAATCCTGATGAGTGCATTGACTGTGCACTGTGTGAGCCAGAATGTCCTGCCAATGCCATTTTCTCCGAAGATGAAATCCCATCAGGTCAAGAAGAATATCTCGCCCTAAACGAAGAGTTATCACAAATTTGGACTAACATCACCGAGAAAAAAAACCCAATGCCAGAGCATGAAAAGTGGGACGGTGTTGCAGGTAAGATTCAATATCTTGAGCGTTAATTAGCAATATTGACGGTATATTCTTTAAAAAGCCCATTGTGATGGGCTTTTTTATGCCCACTATCTTTACCCCCAGCCATTCATTATAAAATATCATAAGTACCCATAACTACCAAAGTTTACATAGAACGGGTCTATACCAGTACTCAATCAGCACGAAACCTAGCCAAACAAAAAGACCTGCCACAATAGCAGGTCTTTTTTATTATGCAATTACCAAATATCAGATTTAATTTTTGCTTTAAGCTCTGGGTAGTTATCCAGTTTAAACTCTGGCTCTGCTACGCCTGCCTTGATTTGCTTGGTATAATCTTTGACAAGCAAGAATACATATCTTGATAGCAGTAAAATGGCAATTAAGTTGATGAAAGCCATAATTCCCATGGTCAAATCACCCATGTCCCAAACAACCGCCACTTTTGTTACCGCTCCAAAATATACAAAGCCAAGCACCAACAAGCGGAACAGCGTCAATACCGCAGGGTTATTTTTCAAAAATTGCATATTTGACTCTGCATAAGCATAGTTACCAATGATGGTTGAGAATGCAAACATGAACAAAATTACCACTAAGAAATATTGACCCCAACTGCCTACATGGCTCTCAAGGGCTGCTTGGGTAAGCTGTACACCAGATAGATCGGCTGCGTTTTCTGGCATGGTCGCAAGTAAAATCACAAATGCCGTACAAGAACAGACAATCAGCGTATCAACAAATACACCGAGCATCTGAATAGTGCCTTGCTCCACAGGATGTTTAACACTCGCTGCCGCTGCCGCATTTGGGGCAGAGCCTTGACCTGCTTCGTTAGAATACAGACCACGCTTAATGCCCTGCATCATTGCCATTGACACCATAGAACCAAGCAGACCGCCACCTGCCGCCTCAAAAGCAAACGCCTTACTAAAAATCAGCGTAATAACACCAGGCAGGTCGCCAATATTCATCAAGATGACATAAGCCGATACCAATAGATAGATTGTCGCCATCACAGGAACAATCACCTCAGCAATCTTTGATACTCGCTTAATACCACCAAAAATAATAGGGGCAGCCAATATCACCAATACCGCACCAATGATGTGCTTATAAATCTGCCAATCACTCTGACACGCATCATCTTGAGCAGTACAACCTACCGCCGATTGAATTGACAGCGTAATGGTATTTGATTGAATTGACTGATACACAAAGCCAAAGCACACAATCAAAGCCAAGGCAAACACAAGCCCAAGCCACTTTTGACCTAGTCCTTGCTCAATGTAGTAAGCAGGACCACCACGAAACCGTCCTGTTGCTTCATCTTTAATCTTAAACAACTGAGCCAGACTTGATTCTGCCAATGCCGAACACATACCAATCAAGGCAATCAGCCACATCCAAAAGACCGCCCCTGCACCACCGATACCGATGGCAAGTGCCACCCCTGCGATGTTACCCACACCAACACGGCTTGCCAAGCCTGTAGCAAAAGCCTGAAATGCAGAGATTCCCTGACGCTCATCATGACCTGTGCGACTACCCAACATGGTCTTAACACTACGACCAAATAGGCGAAACTGTGCAAAACCTGACATCACGGTAAAAAACAAACCGGCTATAATCAGTAGCCACAGCAAGACATCCCAAAGCGGTGCACTAAACGCATTTACCACACAATGCAGACCTTCAACGAAAGTTGGCTGTGCAGTACAAGAAAATGGATTATCATACATGATTGACCCCATATTTTTATTTTTGTGAATTTATAACCATACTAAATCAATAGCACTAAGTACGAAAAAAGGCGACAACTCATCATGGCTGCCACCTGTTGCCATCAAATCACTTGATACATTAGCAATGGATAGATGTACTTATTATAAGGCTTTTGTTACAAATATGCAAACCTTTTGTAAATATCGTTATCCATCAAGCAACAATTGCGGTCAATTTTTAACCATCAATGAGCTTGCTCTGTCTTTGTTGCTTCTTTTAAACTTAAAAACCAATTCAGCAAGATGGCAGCGAAAGTTGCTGTACCAATACCACCCAAATTAAACTCGCCAATCATTAACCCAAAATCGCCTGTGCCCAAAATGATGGTGATGGCAGCAACCATGAGGTTTTTGTTATTTGCAAAGTTTACCTTATTATCAATCCAGATTTTTGCACCTGCAATGGCAATCAAACCAAATACCACGATGGAAGCACCTGTCAAAATCGGTGCAGGGATTGTCTGAATGAGTGCACCAAATTTTGGTGATAAGCCCAAGAAAATTGCAAACACCCCTGCAACCACAAAGATGATGGTTGAATATACACGAGTTACCGCCATCACTCCAATGTTCTCGCCATAGGTCGTCATGCCTGTACCACCCACACTGGCTGACAATGCGGTCGCTACACCATCTGCAACGAACGCCTTGCCCAAATATGGCGTTAGGTTTTCACCTGTCATCGCACCAACCGCCTTGATGTGTCCTAAGTTCTCTGCAACCAAAATGAACGCAACAGGTGCAATGATGAGCACGGCATTCACATCAAATACAGGCGATGAGAAGCTCGGCATGCCAAACCATGCCGTTTGAGCAATAACACTAAAATCAATCGGTGCACCAAACCCCAAACCGTTTGCTACGATGGCATAGATAATGTAGGCAAGCACCAAGCCAAGTAGTAGTAGCAGACGCTGCATGAATCCTCGTGCAAATACTGCAATCATGCCCATACAAAGCACGGTTACCAAAGTCATCCACAGTTCAAATGGTTTGCCAGCAACAGATGAGACCGTAACAGGAGCAAGGTTTAATCCAATAATCATCACCACCGCACCAGTAACCACAGGTGGCATCAGCTTCTCTATCCACTTGGTGCCTGTTGTCATCACCAAAAACCCAATCACCGCATACAAAATACCGCAAGCAATGATACCGCCCAATGCCACACCAAGATTAGGATT
Organism: Moraxella haemolytica; assembly: GCF_030177935.1. NCBI lineage: Bacteria > Pseudomonadati > Pseudomonadota > Gammaproteobacteria > Moraxellales > Moraxellaceae > Moraxella > Moraxella haemolytica. The sequence continues at coordinate 470,765 of NZ_CP089974.1, read as the reverse complement.
TGCACCAGAGCCAGTGGCGTGAGCAGTCGCTGCCGCCACTACCCCAATAAAGGCAAAAGACGAACCCAAATAGCTCGGCACACGCCCGCCTGTCATCAAAAAGAACAAAATCGTACAAACACCACTCATCATGATGGCAAGATTGGCATCAAAGCCCATCAAAATCGGTGCTAAAACTGTCGCCCCAAACATCGCTAGCACATGCTGAATGCCGAGCATGGCAGTCTGCGTAACAGGCAGGTATTCATTCGTGGCGACAGGCGTAGTATCAAGATTGCCCGTATAAGGTCGGTATTTTGGAAAAAACGACATAATATTACCCTTATTTTATTGATTTTGGAGTAATAAAAAACCAATAACGATAAGGCTATTGGTTATTTTAAAAAAATAGATATTTTTCAATGACTTATTTAGCACCGTTACTAGGCGGTATGCTGATTGATTGCTAAAACAGTTTAGAACATTAAAAGTCATTATGGCGTACCGATTAAAAAAATCGCAAAATTATAACAAAATTTTACAAAAATTGCCATATTTTTTATCAATTTTAGCTGATGTTATCGACAATAAAAAAACCACAAGAGAGTAAAAGTATGTTATATTAACTCAGTGAACACCAAAATAAGGCTGCTAGACTTGGCAACAATCATATAATTGCAATCGCATAAAAATAAGAATTCATGACAAGAAGTCGGTATTTTACCCCAATGGATATTGCAACACAGCTCATCTATGACATCACCCGTTTAATGCCTATGGCTTAATAAAACTATAGCATTTACACCAAAGTTTGCATACAGCTAAGATAAGGTGCAAAACACCCCAAGGGAGAGAAGATGAAGCATAAAGATTTTTATCTCTATCAATTTACAGAAACTCTACTCAATACAAGCATCAGAACGATCGGACTTTTATTTGTTTGGCTCATGCTCACCACCTTTCATCAGTCTGAACATTTGGGCGTGTTTATTGGTATCTCTTGGGCGTGTCAGGTATTGGCGTTACTCTTATTTTCTTGTATATGCCATCAATCGTCATTCACCATTCACAGCAAAAAGACCCTAATTGGCTTTTGTTTGATTTGCCTGCTGTCTTTTTTAGCATTGTCATTTGTGCAGCATTATTTTATTTTTGGCATGATTTTTATCATCAGTTTGATGATTAGTATTCTTTTAAATCCGCTGGGGACAAGCCTTACCAACGATTTGTATCTTGATGATAACAAATCGCACGCTTTTAAGGTGCGGGGCTTTGTCAATGCCATCAATACCATCTTATCCCCTGCCATCTCTGGGTTTGTCATTCATTATTTTAACGCCCAGACAATCATCTTATTTTGTATGATTTTCTCCTTGATAAGCAGTCTCTTATTTTATGGCATAAAAGACATCAAATTAAAACAAAGCCCAGAACACCCATCAAAAAACACTTTTAACATCCTGCTTAACAATCCCATCGAAAGACTGATGGTTTTGGTATCATCATTGGCAAATTTTATCATCACGCCAATCATTGCTTATATCGTTCCCTATAAGATTGCCTACCAATTCAAATTGCCTGCGTTTTATATTGGCATTGCCGAAAGTTTTTTGGTATCGGTATGATGGTTGGCAGTGCTTATTTGTTAAAAATAGTTAATCAATCACTTGGCAAGCAAAGGACTGTCGCATTCAGCATCTTATTGGTGGCGGTTGGGATTGTGCTGTCTGTGGTGGATAATTTTTATGGCTTTTGTATTGCACTTGCGATGATGGGTGTTGGCGTGGTCATGTTTAATATCAGCAGTATGCACATTCGCTGTACCGCTACCCCAAAGCATGTTCGCACCAGTTTTGAATTTGTCTTTTTGGCGTGTTGTATTGCGTTCATTCCTGTTGGGGTGGTATTGACGACTTGGGCGTTACGACACGATGTGTTGATTTATTTTTATGGTACAGTAGGCTTTATCATGCTGATATTGTCTTGGGTAGTCATTAAAAATACCACCATCGCTCACATCTATCAAATTGGCGATGAGAGATTGGATGGTCATTATGGCACGCTTTATCCCAAACTGTATTCATAAACACCGATTGCAGTATTTGGGGCAAGTTTGTCTTTATAAAGCCTGTTTTTTGGGGTATAATTAGTATTTCTCTTGATTTTAGAGCCAATAAAATGAGTCAGCCAACCAATCCAGCCACCGACTACAAGAACACCCTAAATCTTGCCGACACCCCATTTCCCATGCGTGCCGACCTTGCCAAAAGAGAGCCAAAATGGCTAGCCGAATGGGAAGCAGACAAACTTTACAAAAAAGTTCGTACCGCCAAAAAAGGCTTACCAAAATACATCTTACATGATGGCCCCCCTTATGCCAACGGTCAAATCCACTTAGGTCATGCCGTAAATAAAGTGTTAAAAGACATCATCACCAAATCCAAAAATCTCTCAGGTTTTGATGCGGTATATGTGCCAGGCTGGGACTGTCATGGCTTGCCAATTGAACAAAAAGTAGAAGCCAAAGTTGGTAAAGTCGGTCAACAAGTTAATGCCACCGAATTTCGCAAGCATTGCCGAGACTATGCCAACAGCCAAATCCAGCTACAAATGGCAGACTTTAAGCGACTGGGCGTGCTAGGGGATTGGGACAACCCCTATTTAACGATGAATTTTGCCACCGAAGCAGGCATTGTGCGTGCTTTGGGCAAAATTTATGACAATGGGCATATTGTGCGAGGTTTAAAGCCTGTCAATTGGTGCTTGGACTGTGGCTCTGCCCTTGCTGAAGCCGAGGTGGAATATCAAGACAAACAATCAGACGCCATCTATGTTGCTTTTGATGTTTTAGGTCGTGAAAACTTAGCAGTAACCGCCGATTTATCAGGTACGCTGCAGGCTGTGATTTGGACAACAACCCCTTGGACTTTGCCTGCCAACCAAGCGATTGCTGTCCACAGCGAGCTTGAGTATGCGTTTTTGACAACTGGCGATAAAATCTATATCGTGGCAGATAGTCTAAAAGATGATTTTGCCAAATCCATAGGGATTGAGAATTATACTACCTTATTTAGCATCAAAGGCGAACAACTAACCGCCCTAAAAGCCCAACATCCGCTCATCTGTGACCGCCAAGTTCCGTTTATCACAGGTGAACATGTAACAGCTGATAGTGGTACAGGTCTGGTACACACCGCTCCTGCTCACGGCATGGACGACTATAATGTTGGGCGTGCCAATGACCTACCGACCGAAAACCCAGTCGGAGCGAATGGCGTTTATTTGCCAGAAGCCACAATTTTTGTCGGTGAGCATATCTATAAAGCGCAGCCAAAGATTATTGCAAGTCTAGAAGAAAGTGGGCATTTATTAAACCACAAAAAAATCACCCACAGCTATCCGCACTGCTGGCGACACAAAACACCGATTATCTTTCGTGCCACACCTCAGTGGTTTATCAGCATGGAGCAAGGCGGACTGCGTCAAAAAGCTCTAGAAGATATCAAGAAAGTCGTTTGGACACCTTCATGGGGGCAAAACCGCATTGAGGCCATGGTGGAGAGCCGTCCTGATTGGTGTATCTCTCGCCAACGCACTTGGGGAGTGCCGATTGCCTTTTTTATTCATAAGGATACGGGTAAGCTACACCCAAATACTAGCGAGCTGATCGAAAAAGTTGCCCAAGTGATTGAACAAGGTGGTATTGAAGCGTGGTTTGACGCAGATGCTCGTGAATTCTTAGGTGATGATGCCGATACCTATCAAAAAGTTACTGACACGCTAGATGTTTGGTTTGATTCTGGAACAACGCATTTTACTGTACTTGGTCAAGATGACAGCTTAACCAACCCTGCTGATATGTACCTAGAAGGTTCGGATCAACATCGTGGCTGGTTCCAGACTTCTTTGTTAACCTCTGAAGCCATTTATGGGCGAGCACCGTTTAAGCAGGTCTTGACACATGGTTTTGTGGTTGATGAAAAAGGCCATAAAATGAGTAAATCCGTGGGCAATATCATCGAACCACAAAAAGAAATCGATAAAACAGGGGCGGATATGCTCCGCCTATGGATTGCCTCTGCCGACTATCGCTACGAAATGAGTGCAGGACAAAAAGTCTTTGCAGGGGCGGTAGATAACTATCGCCGTATTCGCAATACCATGCGATTCTTATTGGCTAACACCAGCGACTTTAATGTGGCGACCGATGCTGTGGCGACTGACGATTTGGTCAGTGTTGATAAATTCATCTTACATCTTGCCAATCAAACCCAACAAACCGTCATCAAGTCGTATGACGACATGGATTTTCACCAAGTGGTGCAAGCCATTTCCATGTTCTGTTCACAAAGCTTGGGTGGTTTTTATCTGGATATCATCAAAGACCGCACCTACACCACTCGTGCAGACGGTCAGCCAAGACGCTCGGCCCAAACCGCACTTTATCATATCGCACAAGCACTCATTCGCTGGATTGCACCAATTTTACCATTCACCTCCCAAGAAGCGTGGGAACTGGTTCGCACCAACAAAGATGATGACAAATATGTCTTTACTCAGCTGTGGTACGAGCTACCAACGCCCGCCATGCACGACATCACAGAAGATGACTGGCAAGCGATATTATCCACTAAAGATTTGGTTAATAAAGCCATCGAAGATGCTCGCACCGAGAAGCTAATCAGCTCAAACCTGACAGCTAAGGTTGCCATCAGTGCCGAAGAAAAAACCCATCAAGCCCTAGCAAAACTAGGCGATGAGGCACGCTTTGTCTTTATTACCAGTGATGCCACCATCTCTCAAGGGACAGAGTTGAATATCGCCATCACGCCTGCCGAAGGGCAAAAATGCACCCGCTGTTGGCACATTCGTACGGATGTTGGCACACACAAAGCACACCCTGAATTGTGTGGTCGCTGTATAACCAACATTGAAGGTGATGGAGAAGTGCGTCATTATGCCTAATATCACCCCATCCAATAACAACGCGATGAAATATTATCTCATCGCTCTTGTTGTACTCATGCTTGATCAAATCACTAAAATATACTTTAATAGTCGTTTTGAACTGTATGAGACAGTAGATGTCATACCGCCTCTACTAAATTGGACTTTAGCCTATAATCATGGTGCAGCATTTAGCTTTTTGGCTGACCAAGCAGGCTGGCAAAAATGGTTTTTTGCTGTTTTGGGATTAGCAGTAGCAGTATTTCTCACGGTTTATATACGGCAAGTTCCACGCATGGCTAAAGTATTATCGCTCGGCTTGGCATTGGTGCTAGGCGGTGCAATTGGCAATGTAGTTGACCGTTTTCTTTATGGCTATGTCATTGATTTTATTCATGTCCATTATGCTGATATTTGGCATTATCCGATTTTTAATATTGCCGATATTGGTATCTGTATAGGCATGGTACTGGTTGTTTATGATATGTTGTTTTTAGAAAAAAAACGGCAGCCCAAAACACTTTAGTGCCTTTATGATGCCAGCATTAAAAAGGGTGTGGTTTTTCGCCCTTTTTTATTATGCTTATAAAATTGATTTAGCACAGCCTTCTAACGCTCGTTGAATATTTTACTATCAATTACGCCTATGATAAACTAAGCAAATTTAATCAATATAGGCTAAGTAACCCATGAACCCAATTCTACCTAATGAAGAGATTCGTATCACCCACGGCAGTGTCGTCAGTCTGCATTTTGAAGTCAGCCTACCCAATGGCACAGTGATTGACTCAACCTTTGGGCGTCATGAGCCTGTCAGCCTAACTGTTGGCGATGAGAGTCTACTTTTAGGCTTTGAGCAGGTTCTCATCAATCTAAAAGCAGGCGATGTCAGAACCGCCCACCTACCACCAGAACAAGCCTTTGGCGTGTGGAACAGCGACAATGTACAAACTTTCCCTCGAGCCAAGTTTTCCTTATCTGAGCCGAATCCTGCAGTCGGAATGATGATGGAGTTTAATGATAAAGGCAAAAACTCGCTTGTTGGGGTGATTAGCAAGGTTGGCAACGATGAGGTTGAGGTTGATTTTAACCATCCATTAGCAGGGCAAGAGGTGCTGTTTAAGGTGCAAATTTTTAAGGTAACGCCAAAAGGCGAAAGCAATCTAAAATTTGTCTAATCAATCATCACTGAACTCTTAGGCGGTCTAGTCATCAAAAAAAACAACAAAAACAATCATTTGTTTTTGTTGTTTATCATCCTTAGTTGGATTTTAATACCCTTTTGTGTAATTCCGCCAATCCCATCTCCATCACCTGTTGTAACTCAGCAGTTAGCTCATTTCTCTTTTTATTCTCTGGAAATATTGGATCTAGTGGTAATACATAAGCAGTAATACCACTACTGTCAGCAACTCTCTTTAAGCTTTGTGCCATCGTACGCTTACCATAATAAGCAGCATCATCCGACAACTTGCCATCTTGATCCACATAAGCAATAACCATCGGTCGGATGGGCAATCCTGTCTGTATGCTAGCCTCCAATAGCTTACCATGAATTTTTTTGATTTGTTTGCCATCTGTGGTTGTTGCCTCAGGAAAGAACACCACTGATGAACCACCACGCAAAAAGTCAGCAATCTGTTCACTCACACTGGCAGAATCCCCAGACCCACGCTTAATAAATAGTGTACCGCCTGCCTTAGCGAGACGACCAAAAATAAACCACTCACCAATCTCCGCCTTCGATAAGAAAAACACAGGAGCAACACTACCTACCACAGGGATATCAAGCCATGAGACATGATTGCAAACCCATAGCCCTTGCATCTGCGGAACACGCTCAACCTGCACCACCTGCACACCGAATGAATTTGCCATCTTTTTGCAAAAGGTTTGAATGTACTTAGGCAGGACATCTCTAGGTGGCACCTCGCCAAATGCACCGATACGCTTAGCAGCTCGGTATCCACCAACAAGTGTCAGCCCCATGCCTGTGATTTTTTTTCCACGATTAAATTGAGTTTTTAAAAAACCTGCCATAATAATACTTCTTACCAATTGATTTTAGAAAATAAAAATAATCATGCTATAAGACTTTTGGTAAAATTGCAAGCATTTTTAGTGAACGAGTGTTTAAATTTAAAAAGATTATTGGTAGAACAGATTGACAGGCAATAAAAAACAGCGTCATAACGACACTGTTTTTTATTGCCATGGTTAAGCAGTAGGTAATGGTGGCGGTAGCTCATCAAATGGCGATTTTGGTGCACCCACAGTAATGTCCAGCACTTCATGCTGATATTCTTTTGGTTCACGAGGTTCTTCGCCATTCATGATTTGCAAAAACTGCTCACGATCGATGGTTTCCCACTTCATGAGTGCATCCACCATGGCGTGCATCTTGTCATGATTATCATCAATGAGTTTGTATGCCACATTATATTGTTCTTCTAAGATACGGCGAATCTCATCATCAACTTTTTGTTGTGTCGCCTCTGAGATGGTGCGAGTTGAACCACCGATATAACCACCATGCTCTTCGGCCTCATAGACCATGATGCCCAGATTATCACTCATGCCATATTTAGCAACCATCGCACGAGCCATTTTGGTAGCACGCTCAAAGTCATTACTCGCCCCTGTAGACTTGCGATTCACAAAAATCTCTTCAGCGATACGACCTCCAAACAAGATGGAAAGCTCGTTTAGCATCTTATCTTTATAGTTGCTAACAGCATCTTGTTCTGGCAACTGCCATGTTACGCCCAATGCCCAGCCTCGTGGCATGATAGTAACTTTATGCACAGGGTCAGTACCTGGTAACAGCTGAGCAACCAAGGCATGACCTGCTTCATGATAAGCTGTGGCACGGCGTTCATCTTCACGCAACACCATAGATTTTCTTTCTGGTCCCATGTAGAGCTTGTCTTTGGCATCCTCAAAGTCGTTCATGTCCACATGCGACTTATTGCGACGAGCGGCAAATAAAGCAGCTTCGTTAACAAGGTTGGCAAGCTGAGCTCCACTAAATCCTGGTGTACCACGAGCAAGTGCATTCACATCGACACCAATGGTCTGTGGTAATTTTTTTAGATGCACATTTAAAATCTGCTCACGACCTTTAATGTCAGGCAACCCAACAGATACTTGGCGGTCAAAACGACCTGGTCGCAATAAGGCTTTATCCAACACATCAACACGGTTAGTCGCTGCAATAACAATAACACCATCATTACCCTCAAAACCGTCCATTTCAACAAGCAACTGGTTAAGAGTCTGTTCACGCTCATCGTGACCGCCACCCATGCCAGAGCCACGATGACGACCAACTGCATCAATCTCATCAATAAAGATGATACAAGGGGCATTTTTCTTGGCTTGCTCAAACATATCACGCACACGGCTAGCACCCACACCAACGAACATCTCCACGAAGTCAGAACCCGAGATTGAAAAAAACGGCACTTTTGCTTCGCCTGCGATGGCTTTGGCAAGCAAGGTTTTACCTGTACCAGGCGGACCTACCATCAGTACGCCTCGTGGAATGGTTGCACCAAGCTTGGTGAATTTGTCAGGGTCTCTTAAAAAGTCAACAATCTCCACAACTTCTTGTTTGGATTCTTCACAGCCTGCCACATCGGCAAAGGTAACTTTAATTTGATCTTCAGACAGCATTTTAGCCTTAGATTTACCAAAGCTCATAGGGTTTCGCCCACCCATGCCGCCGCCTGCACTACCACCACCCATGCCACGCATAAATAGCCACAGCAAACCAATAATCAAGAGAATGGGAAAGGCGGCAATCAATAGCTGAGAGCCTAGACCTTGACGCTCGGGCAAAGTTCCTTGCACCTCCACATTATGCTCACGCAACAGTGGCATTAACTCATCATCACTGATGGGGGGACGCACTGTCTCAAATTCCGAGCCATTAACTTTGGTGCCCGTAATCTCTTCGCCATCAATCTTCACTTCCTTGATTTCGCCTTTGGCAACGGCCGTTACAAATGATGAATAATTCAACTGGTCAGCATCGGCATTGGTACGGTCTAGATTGCTAAAAATCGCAACCACCACGCCAATAATAACCAGCCACAATAAAGTGCTTTTTACCATGTCGCTCACTAATTTTCCTATATTACTTAGCGTTATTCGCTGATTTTTAGGGGCTTGCCCTGTTTTGCACCATGTGCAGTTTTAGTTAATATGCGGATTGTCTTTAAAAATTCAAGCCAGATTATCTATTTAATCGCCACCCAGAACATTTCTTTTGATCGTGGTCGGCTAGCAGCAGGCTTAATACTTTTAATTTTACTGAACTTTTTTTGCATTTGGGCACGAAGCTCAGGCGAACCTTCACCCTGAAAAACTTTCATGATAAGTGCACCGCCTTCTGGTAGCACCTTTAAAGCAAAATCCACCGCCAGCTCACACAGATACATCATGCGTGGCATGTCCACTGCCGACATACCTGAAGTGTTTGGTGCCATATCAGAGAGTACCACATTGACGCTTCGCCCATCAACCTCAGCCATGATTTTATCAAAAACTTCCTGTTCACGAAAATCACCTTGAATAAAGGTAACATTCTCCAAAGTATCCATCGGTAAAATATCAGAAGCAATCAGCACACCCTCATCACCCACAAGCTGACCTGCTACTTGCGACCACGAGCCAGGGGCAGAACCCAAGTCCACCACCGTCATGCCTTTTTTAATAAGACCTGTCTTTTCGTTAATCTCAAGCAATTTATAAGCCGCTCTAGCACGATAGCCATCTTTTTGGGCTTTTTGCACATAAAAATCATCAATATGCTCTTTCATCCAAGCACGACTAGATTTTGAAAATTTCTTATTGGTGATGCGAGTTGCCATGATGCCTTAATAATCCGTAACAACGACGGTAGCGTTCAACAATCACCGTCATGTCTATGATAAATTTTACTAAATAAATTCAATAACGCTCTAGTTTACCATTTTCTCAGATAATTTGGGATAATTTCTGCTATAATGTTCATAAAATTCGCAAATTTTTCACTTTGGAAATATTTATGAGCAACAAAAAAGCACAAAAACAAGACCTAAAAGAGTTGCGTGGCATCGGTCATCGCCTAAATCCTGTTGTCATCGTTGGTAGCGATGGTCTTAGCCCTGCTGTTATTGAAGAAGTTGGGCGTGCCTTGCATGACCACGAACTCATCAAAATCAAAATTCCTGCAGGCTCTTCTGACGCAAGAAAAGAGTGTGCCAATACACTGGCAGAAGCAACCGAGAGTGAAGTCATTCATCACATTGGACGCATGGTACTGTTACTTCGCAAAAACCCAGAACCCAATCCTAAGCTGTCTAACTTAGCAAGATTTGGATACTAATCATCGAAAAGTCGTTTGTATAAGCGACTTTTTATTTAAGCAATTCTATCTTAGTCATTTAGAAAAATCATGACCATACATTCACATCACCTGTTTTTTCATCGGTTGGCTATGCCATCCACGACAAAACGCTTTATACTCACACCCACTACAGATGACGCCCCAAAAATACAAGTCATCGTCAGCACCCAAAAAGACACCCTACAATTAAGCTATTATATTGAGCAATGCGACTGGTTAAATGTATCCTACCACCCTACTGACAAACTAGAACGCCAAGATTTTTTATGGGAAGAGCATTGCCTAGAATGCTTTTTTGATTTGCAAGGCGGTGATGGCAAATCTTATTTTGAGCTGAATTTTTCGCCAAATGGTGCATTTAATCTGTATCGCTTTGATGATTATCGCTCACCAAGCACGCTACCGCCCATGCGAGCAGATGGCTCTGTAACAGTCAATAAAAACGAACATATTTATCAAAATCAAATCACAATTAATGTCTATCACTTAGGCGTTACACTCGATGGCATCAAGCAGATGAACATCAACAACATCAATCCTACCGCCATCTTATATCATAATGGCACACCCATTTTTTATGCTTCTTGCCATGCAAGCCCACCCGACTTTCACAACAAGGCATTTTGGCAAACTCTAGTTCAAGACTAACTCAAAACTCCACCCCCATCAGACACCCTGTGCAAACAAATCTCTTTGAGTGCCAAAAAAACCGACCTTATTGGTCGGTTCTATATCAGTTCATCGTTTATTGTTCATTTAAAGCCAACATAATGCCTGTGTCTGCCGATGCATCCGCATGACGCATATCACGCCACACGGTATAGCCATTATGTGCACTATATGGGCTGAATTTTGGTTGGCGATAGTCAGAAACCCATTGATTGCCATCATAAATCTGAATATGACCGTGTGGGTTACGAGCAGTGCGGTTAAATACAACCACATCACCAATCTGCGGTTGATAATTATCATTGCTGATTTTGGTAAATCCTGCACTTGCCAATGTGCCATTTGCATACTGATACGCTGATGGGTTTGGAGTAAACTCATAACCTGCTGATTGCAAGGCCTTTCTAACATACAAAGCACAGCGACCCATACTCTTACCGTGTGCCACTCTTGAAGCAGCCTTAGCAGCAATACTTGGTGCACTATTTGCAGTGAGCGGAGCAGGTTTGGCTAAAGACTGGTAATTACCACTAAGATTTGATGCGTTTGAAGATTGGTTGGTGTATGATGTTGGTGTCGCTGACTGTCTAGCAATCAACTGGTTGATGGTATCATCAATATTTACCACATCAACATTCGTATAGCCCACTTGATCTACTTGGATGCTATTTGACTGGGCAATACTAGATTGTCCAAAAGTCAGCCCAACTGCTGACATCAACCAAAATACTCTTTTCATAGATATAGTCCTTGCACGCCCAAAACATACTTGGCTTAGCCCCTTTGTTTGGTCGGCCTTAATTGGGTTTTGATTAAAAGCTTGTGAACAGCGATACACATCCGAATGCACCAAGATTACCTAACACAATACACATACAACAAAAAACAACACAGCTTAACAGTCTTTTAAAAAGCCATACAATTTTGTTGGTAATCTACTCGTAAGGCATGATACACTTGCTCTGTTGGACACCATGTCCATGGTTTTTTGGCATTATAATAGGTAAGAGTATGTCCGATTTAACAAAACCAAAGCATATTGATGATTTGTTGGTCAAAAATAACACCCCAAACCACTTAGCAAGCACGCTTGAAAAACAAGCCGCCGCTGGTGCAAGCATTCCCAAACACCTTGCAGAGCAGATAGAACAACGGCACTCTTATGGTATTTTGGTAAAAAATGCTTTACAAGCACTGTTTCCAAGTGAGCTACTTAACGACTGCATCATTGCTCATGTCGACAAGCATCGCCTTACAATAGCTCTACCTTCAACAACCGCTGCCAATCATATGCGCTATCTTACCGATAGTTGTGTTCAAGCTTTGCGTACATATGATAAACGGTTTTGTTTTTTAGAAGAGCTTAGCGTCATAGTAACGCCAAAAACTCAATCATCAGACTCTCGCCAATTCAGTTCCAAAAAAACCTTAAGCGAAAACACGAAGCGTATTATAAACCAAACCGCAACGACTGTCATCACCCATGAAGGGTTAAAGCAAGCACTATTGCGTCTGAGTAATGACTAATCAGTGAACGACTGTTTATTGTCATAGTTTTGTGAATAGATGGGTAAATATTGCCTAGTTTTGTAAAGTTATGTAATCAAAAAAACCAAAATCAGACCATCATGCCAACATCAATCAATGATTCGTATTCTACGATAACTGATGGCCCGCCATTGTTAAAGCCTAGAATCACAAAGGCTTATCAAAAGAAAAACCGCCTGATGCTACAATTTGGCGGTTTTTCCTTGATTGTAATAACCAGCTTGATAATGCAGTTGGCAAAACCCATCCAATCTTACTATTTAATTGCACAAAACTTACTTATTATTGGTTATTTAGCAAATTTGACTTAATTTTTGATAGAAAAAACAGGCTCTAAATATTCAATGGGTGCGTTTTCTTTGTTACAAAAACTTACAATTTCATAGCAACTTGGGTCAGCAAGCACGGCACGAATTAGCATATTATTCACCGCATGGCCTGATTTATAAGCAGAAAAATGTGCCAAAATCGGATACCCGATAACAAATAAATCACCCACTGCATCAAGCATCTTGTGACGGACAAATTCGTCAGGATAACGGAGACCTTCTTTATTTAAAATCGAAGTGTCATCAAGCACCACTGCATTATCCAAACTACCGCCTAGGGCTAGATTTCTGGCTCTTAGGTACTCCAAATCCTTTAAAAATCCAAAAGTACGTGCCCTGCCGATTTCTTGGGCAAAATTGGCAGTATTAAAGTCTAGACTAATTTTTTGGTTGGTAGCTTTGATGGCTTTATGATCAAAATCAATCTCAAAATCCATCAAAAACCCCTTATCATAAGGCTCAAACTGTGCCCATTTATCACCATCAGTAACACGCACGGACTTTACAATCTTTAAGAACTGCTTGGGGGCGTCTTGCTCTTGAATGCCGGCCTGATGAATCAGATGCAAAAACGGTGCTGCAGAGCCATCCATGATAGGCATTTCGGGAGCATCAACCTTGATGACAAGATTGTCAAGACCGCACGCCGCCACTGCCGATAGCAAATGCTCAATCGTACCGACACGAGCCTCGCCACAAACCAGATTGGACGACATCATGGTGTCTTGTACCAAACTGGCACTCATCGGAATATGTGCATTATTCAAATCCATGCGTTCAAAGACAATACCCGCACCAGCTTCGGCAGGCGATAAGGTCAGCACCACCTGCTTTCCACTATGAAGTCCGATGCCAGTCGCTGTAATCTCTTGAGCGATGGTGCGTTCATAAATCATGGCTATTCCAAATGTTACAAAATATTTAACAAATAGTTTATCACTTCATCACAACTTTGTCATCCACTGACAAATCAAATCCGCAAAATTTCATCTTTAATTGCTTGACTACATTTAGTTTACTTAATAAAAGAATCACCACTTACAATAAATATAAAGCAAGAACCCCTGCAACCATTACGGTTACAGGGGTTTAAATATGGTAGGCGTAAACGGACTCGAACCATCGACCCCCACCATGTCAAGGTGGTGCTCTAACCAACTGAGCTATACGCCTAAAAAGTGTTGATTATTTTATCAATTTTTGAAAATTTTGCAAGCACTTTTTTACTTTTTATTCACGATACAGATTAACAGGGGTCTTATAGGGCTTGTTAGGCAGTTCCTGAACTAGCTTTGGCACCAAATATCCTGACAATCGCTCAAGCATCTGCCAATAAATCTCCACCGCTTGAGCAATAGGCACATCAAAATGAGCCGCCCCCTGCACCTTATCCAGTACATGCAGATAATACGGCAACACCCCTACCCCAAACAACGCATGACTCAGTTTGCATAGCGTATCTACATCATCATTCACACTTTTTAATAGCACAGTTTGATTCAATAGCGTAATACCCGCTTGTTTTAAGGCTTGACATTTATCCTGCAAAACCGTATCTATTTCATTGGCATGATTGATGTGCAACACCATGACAATGTTCTTAGGCGAATTTTTTAATAAGGTTAGTAACGCATCATCAACACGGCTTGGCAACACTACTGGCAGACGAGTATGAATGCGAATGGTTTTGATATTGGGCAGAGCATTTATCATCTCAAACCATAATGCCAAACGGCGATGACTTAGACTTAATGGATCCCCACCACTAAAAATCACTTCATCAATGTCATCGCAAGCGGCAATATAACTCCCAATTTCTCCCATTTGAGCAGCTGTTGGCATATTCGCCTGATAATCAAAATGCTGGCGAAAGCAATAACGACAATGCACCGCACACGCCCCTGTGGTCGTAATCAACACACGGCTTTTATATTTGTGCAACAACCCCTTAATGGGATTATGTTCATGTTCAAGCAAAGGGTCGTTGCTGTATCCTGCCATCGCTATTGTCTCTTGCGTATCTGGCAATACTTGCAAGAGCAAAGGGTCGTTTAAATCACCTTGCTTCATCTTACGAACAAAAGCTCTTGGTACTTTTAGCCCAAATGACTTAGGGGTGTGTATTTTAGCACAATCAAGACCCAAAATCTCATACAGCTCATGGACGCTACTGACCGCTTGACCAAGCTCCTCTTGCCAAGTAGTACTTTTTAATTCATCAACCACTGGTATGGCGGAATTTTTCATAAAATCGTTCATTATCTTTTGACAACATTCAATAAAACTATATATAATGTGCTGTTTAGCGACATTTTCGGGCGTTTTATTATACCGCACTTTCGCCCCAGTTTGTTTTTTAACAAGTTTTTCTTTTTTAAAAAAGGTAATCATCATGGCAAGTTATTCTACCAATGATTTTAAAGCAGGTCTAAAAGTTATGCTTGATGGCAACCCCTGCTCCATCATCGAAAACGAATATGTAAAACCAGGTAAAGGTCAAGCCTTTAACCGTGTAAAACTTCGCAATCTAAAAACTGGTAAAGTTCTAGAACAAACCTTTAAATCTGGCGATAACCTAGAAGGTGCGGATGTGCTTGATACCGAAATGAACTATCTGTACAATGATGGCGAGTTTTGGCATTTCATGCACCCAGAAACCTTTGAGCAAATGTCTGCTGATAAAAACGCCATGGGCGATGCAGCACAATGGCTAAAAGAAAACTCAAACGCACTTTGCACCATCACCCTTTTTAACGGCACACCATTGAGTGTTACCCCACCAAACTTCGTTGAACTACAAATCGTTGAGACAGACCCTGGTCTTCGTGGCGATACTTCTGGCGGTGGTGGTAAGCCTGCACGCCTAGAAACAGGTGCTGTCGTTCGTGTACCACTATTTGTACAGCAAGAAGAGATTGTCAAGGTTGATACTCGTACAGGTGAATACCTCTCTCGTGTATAATCCTAATAAAAAATCCCCAATTTTGGGGATTTTTTATTACCATATTCAAGCCAAAGCCTTATTTATTTAGCAATCATCGATAGACACTCAGATACCATCACCATACCCACCACGCTTGTTACCGCCACCGCTGAGCCATAACCACCACAGTTTAGACCACTTTCACACACTGTCGCCAATTTTAACTGCTCAGCAGAATAAACACACTTGATGCCAAATTTACCCTTTTTATTTTGACTGATATTTTTCTCTTTAAGGCGAACTCGCAGCTTAGCAAGTAGTGGGTCTTGACTCACATCTTTTAGGTCGGCAACCTGAATCTGAGTTGGGTCAATTTTACCGCCTGCACCACCTGAGACAACCAATCTTATTTTATTAAATCGGCAGTGCAAGGCGATGGCAAGTTTGGCACTCATGTCATCAACGCAATCAAGCACCACAATACGGCGACCCATCGCTAAGGCATCTTGCACCATCTCTTTGGTAGGCAGTATGGTCTTAATGTTGTCAGGCGTAACAAAATCATCAACCAAGTTTAGCACAAGGTTAGGATTGATTTGTTTTAGTCGGTATGCCATCGCCTCTATCTTTGACTCACCAAGCGTCGAAGCTAAGGCGGGTAATTGTCTATTGATATTGCTCTCAACAAGCACATCCAAATCCACCAAAGTAATCTCACCAACGCCCGTTCGAGCAAGACCTTCGGCCGCCCAAGAACCTACACCACCCACACCAATCACATAGACATGAGCCTGACAGAATTTCTCAAAATTTTGACCATACAGCGTACGAGTGCCAGTAAATCCGCGAGCACTCAACATCTCATCATTCATGATTTATAAATCCAATTTTGACGCAAAGCTTCGTTCGTATTTTGCCACAGTTGCCTTGCCAGTACTTCTTTATCCATCTTAAATAGGACTGCCAACTCGTCAAGCACATAGGTCAAATTGGCAGGTTCATTCAAAAATCCTTGGTGTTGGCAAGGCACTGGCATCATATCGGGGCAATCAGTCTCAATCACAAAAGGCGATGTTCCAAATTGGCGAAATAACATCATGACCACTCGGCGTAATTTTTTCGCATTGGGATTGGTGATTTGCCCTGTAATACCCAATTTAAATCCCATTTTTACAAAAGCAAGTGCTTCTTGCTCACCACCACTAAAGCTATGAGCAATACCACCTAGTGCCTTAGCAGAATATTTTTGTGCTTTTAGAATCTGCAATGCTCGCCCATGTGCCTTACGAATGTGTAAAATGATGGGCAGGTCATGACTTTGCGCAAGCTTAATTTGTTCAATAAAAAACCGCTCTTGTTTGGCAAATATCTCAGGTATCGCCAACGACTTATCAAAAGTATCCAACCCAATTTCCGAAATAGCAATATTTTGATGAGCAGATAAGTACGCATCAAGCATTGATAAATCTTCATCACAATGTTCAAAGATGTATAAAGGATGTAGTCCAAATGCCAAATGAGCTTGAACCAACTGCTGATTAGATACCAACTTATGCACTTTAAGCATCCGTTCAAAGTTTTTTGCCGTAAGACCAATAAGCAACAAATGACGCACACCAACATCGTAGGCTCTTTTGGTGAGCATATCTCGCGTCATATCATAATCAGACATATCAAAATGTGTATGGGTATCAATCAATTCAATGGTCATTTTTTAGGCTACTTCATCTTGGTAACAATAATAAAATGACAACAACGAAGTTTTAACCGTGTTGTTCTTTATGATTTTTTCTGCGCACATGGATTAACCGGTTGAAAAACTTGGCTGTCTAAAGATTTAGTCAATTCATTAAGTGGAGAAGTAGAGTGATATGGCACTAAGGCAGATGGTACCACACTCCGTGCTGCATTAATATGCCTGATGGAATCATCAAAAAAAATATGCGGAGCAAAAGTTTTTAGTACCCTAGTTTTACCAAGCCCACCCAAAAAGAATGCCACATCAACACTTACGCCCCATTCACGCAAAGTTTTAATCGCTCTCATATCCGCAGGGGCATTTCTAGCGGTAACCAAAGCAATACGAATTGGGTTGTGCACCGCATCTTCAGTCTCATTGGGCAATTTATTTTGCAATTTAGACAGCTTAATCAAAAAATCCGCATAAGGGCCTTTTTGCATGGGCAAATCCATTAACTCATCTTCATGATGATGGAATGCTTGCAGACCTTGTTGTTGAAATACCAACTCACCAGCTTCATCAAACAACACCGCATCACCATCAAAAGCGATACGCACTTGCTCAGTATCTAACTCAGAGATATCAATAGGGGTTGCATCTAAAATCGCACAAGCACAAATTTTAGCATCAGCTACCTTTTGAGCATCCTCTTGATTGGTCGTTAAAAATAAATCCACATCAAAGTCTTTGATATAATCTGCCACCGATGCTCCTGATATAAAGGCAGAACGAGTAATACCCAAACCGTGCGTACGAATTGCATTTAACACTTGTATACCCATATCAGGCGTGGACTTAGAAACAATCACAACCTCTACAAAAGGCGATTCATCATGATAATCCTTTGATTGTTGATACTTATTGAGATTTAATAAGGCACGAATAAGTGGGTAGCCTGCACCATGTTGCAACGGCTCACTTTCCTGAGATTGCATATACTCACGAAAACGCTTAGCGGCAGTTTTTGCATTCTGTTGGGTTAATGTAAGCAATTTATCCTCAATGGCAGATAAATCAAATAATGCCGATGCTGAAATTGCCACAATCAAAGTCTGAGAAAAATCCACCGCCATCTAACCACCACCTAACAACCAATCTCAATCATGTCGCCTTGTTTTAAAGAAACCACGCCGTGAGCATTAATCACTACTTGAAAGCTGTTCTGCTTATTATCAGCAATATTACAATATTTAATATGTCCAAAATTACCACGGGGTTTACCTGTATCACCCATGAACTTCATGTAATCTCGACCTAGCGAAGCACGCATATCGATTATACCATATTTTAAAATTAATGGTTGGCTGCTAACAATATCGTCTTTTATGTCAAACTGGTTGTTATGATTGTTATCCAAAAATACCACAAGCCTCTGTTGAGCCACCTTACTGCACTGATCTGATGTATTCATCGCACAAATAATCACATCCTTGTCTTGTACATAGCTTTCTATTTTTGCCACACGAATAGACTCATAAATATAGCGACGCACCGCATTGGATTCAAATCTTTGCGCCAATACTTCATAATAAGGATAGGCAAAAAATAATAAGATGGAAATGATGAATAGCACAATCATCATCTCAAACAACCCAAATCCTTCTTGATGCTTTTCAATCATGAAACCCAACCCCAAACATAAACCCCCCACATTTTCCAATGTGAGGGGTTTGAAATAAGGTGCTGACGATGACCTACTCTCACATGGGCGAACCACACTACCATCGGCGCTAAGACATTTCACTTCTGAGTTCGGGAAGGGATCAGGTGGTTCCATCTTGCTATTGTCGTCAGCGTAAAAGGATTAACAACGCTGTATGAGTCTGTTTTTTTATTTTTATTCAAGATTGATTCAAGCTTGTTAGGTAAAATCTTTACACTTACTTATACAACACATGAAATGGTTTTAAACCACTTGGGTGTTGTATGGTCAAGCCAAACGAGCAATTAGTATTGGTTAGCTACACATGTCACCATGCTTCCACACCCAACCTATCAACGTCGTAGTCTACAACGGCTCTTTAGGGAAATCTTATCTTGAGGTGGGCTTCCCGCTTAGATGCTTTCAGCGGTTATCCCATCCGAACGTAGCTACCCGGCAATGCTTCTGGCGAAACAACCGGAACACCAGAGGTTCGTCCACTCTGGTCCTCTCGTACTAGGAGCAGATCCTCTCAAATTTCCAACGCCCACGGTAGATAGGGACCGAACTGTCTCACGACGTTCTAAACCCAGCTCGCGTACCTCTTTAAATGGCGAACAGCCATACCCTTGGGACCTGCTTCAGCCCCAGGATGAGATGAGCCGACATCGAGGTGCCAAACACCGCCGTCGATATGAACTCTTGGGCGGTATCAGCCTGTTATCCCCAGAGTACCTTTTATCCGTTGAGCGATGGCCCTTCCATACAGAACCACCGGATCACTAAGACCTACTTTCGTACCTGCTCGACTTGTGGGTCTCGCAGTTAAGCGCGCTTTTGCCTTTATACTCTTTGAACGATTTCCGACCGTTCTGAGCGCACCTTCGTACTCCTCCGTTACTCTTTAGGAGGAGACCGCCCCAGTCAAACTACCCACCATACATTGTCCTCGATACTGTTATATCTAAGTTAGAACCCCAACATAACCAGGGTGGTATTTCAAGGTTGGCTCCATGGCAACTGGCGTCACCACTTCAAAGCCTCCCACCTATCCTACACAAGTTAGGTCAAAGTTCAATGTAAAGCTGTAGTAAAGGTTCACGGGGTCTTTCCGTCTAGCCGCGGGTACACAGCATCTTCACTGCGATTTCGATTTCACTGAGTCTCTGCTGGAGACAGCGCTGCCATCATTATGCCATTCGTGCAGGTCGGAACTTACCCGACAAGGAATTTCGCTACCTTAGGACCGTTATAGTTACGGCCGCCGTTTACTGGGGCTTCGATCAAGAGCTTCGCTTACGCTAACCCCATCAATTAACCTTCCAGCACCGGGCAGGCATCACACCCTATACGTCCACTTTCGTGTTTGCAGAGTGCTGTGTTTTTAATAAACAGTTGCAGCAGCCTGGTATCTGCGACTGCCAACAGCTCAAAGAGCAAGTCTTATCACCATCGGCAGCGTACCTTCTCCCGAAGTTACGGTACCATTTTGCCTAGTTCCTTCAGCAGAGTTCTCTCAAGCGCCTTGGTATTCTCTACCTGACCACCTGTGTCGGTTTCGGGTACGATTTGTTTATGACTATCGCTTAGAAGCTTTTCCTGGAAGCATGGTATTTGCCACTTTGCCAGTAAACTGGCTTGCTATCAGATCTCAGTAATAGTCTAGCGGATTTGCCTACTAAACCTACCTACATCCTTCCACCTGGACAACCAACGCCAGGCTGACATAACCTTCTCCGTCCCTCCATCGCATCATAAACAAGTATTGGAATATTAACCAATTTCCCATCGACTACGCCTTTCGGCCTCGCCTTAGGGGTCGACTCACCCAGCCCCGATTAACGTTGGACTGGAACCCTTGGTCTTCCGGCGTGCGAGCTTTTCACTCGCATTGTCGTTACTCACGTCAGCATTCGCTCTTGTGATACCTCCAGCATACCTTACGATACACCTTCACAGGCTTACACAACGCTCCCCTACCACTTAATTGAAACAATTAAATCCGCAGCTTCGGCTCCTAGTTTGAGCCCCGTTACATCTTCCGCGCAGGCCGACTCGACTAGTGAGCTATTACGCTTTCTTTAAATGATGGCTGCTTCTAAGCCAACATCCTAGCTGTCTGTGCCTTCCCACATCGTTTCCCACTTAACTAGGAATTTGGGGCCTTAGCTGGCGGTCTGGGTTGTTTCCCTCTTGACGACGGACGTTAGCACCCGCCGTCTGTCTCCCGGATAGTACTCATCGGTATTCGGAGTTTGCATCGGTTTGGTAAGTCGGTGTGACCCCCTAGCCGAAACAGTGCTCTACCCCCAATGGTATTCGTCCGAGGCGCTACCTAAATAGCTTTCGGGGAGAACCAGCTATCACCGAGTTTGATTAGCCTTTCACCCCTATCCACAAGTCATCCCCTGGCTTTTCAACGACAGTGGGTTCGGTCCTCCGGTGCCTGTTACGGCACTTTCAACCTGCTCATGGATAGATCACTCGGTTTCGGGTCTATACCCTGCAACTAAGACGCCCTATTAAGACTCGGTTTCCCTACGGCTCCCCTAAACGGTTAACCTTGCTACAGAATATAAGTCGCTGACCCATTATACAAAAGGTACGCCGTCACGGAACAAGTCCGCTCCGACTGCTTGTATGCACACGGTTTCAGGTTCTATTTCACTCCCCTAACAGGGGTTCTTTTCGCCTTTCCCTCACGGTACTGGTTCACTATCGGTCAGTCAGGAGTATTTAGCCTTGGAGGATGGTCCCCCCATCTTCAGACAAGATTTCACGTGTCTCGCCCTACTTAATATGTCTCATAAACAGTTTCGCATACAGGACTATCACCTACTATGGTTGGCTTTCCCACGCCATTTTGCTACTGTAAATTTGATCGGCTCCTCCCCGTTCGCTCGCCGCTACTTGGGGAATCTCAATTGATGTCTTTTCCTCGGGGTACTGAGATGTTTCACTTCTCCCGGTTTGCCTTCTATCCAAAGAATAGAATACCTATCTTATGATAAGTGGGTTTCCCCATTCAGAAATCGCCGGGTCACAGGATATTGCCACCTCACCGACGCTTATCGCAGGCTATCACGTCTTTCATCGCCTCTGACTGCCAAGGCATCCACCATGTGCACTTCATTACTTGACCATACAACCCCAAGGGGTCTTATGGGTAATGTGTAACGATTTACCTATGTTTACGCTTGATTCAGTTCTCTTTACTTTATCCAATCACCTTCTATAAAAGAAGTGGAGTGTGATTGGAATGGTTAATTATTTGTTGGAATTAAATAATTAACCCAGACTCATATTTTCGTTGTTAAATAATGATATGAACTTCGTCAGTTCATAAAGTTAAAGCATAAATAAGAAATCTCTTATCAAATTGCTTATGTATGCTTTTGATGTTTAAATATGGTGGAGTTAAGGAGAGTCGAACTCCTGACCTCCTGCGTGCAAGGCAGGCGCTCTACCAACTGAGCTATAACCCCAATATGGTGGGTCTAATAAGACTTGAACTTATGACCCCCGCGTTATCAACACGGTGCTCTAACCAACTGAGCTATAGACCCGTTTTAAACATCTTACTAAAGAACAACTTGTTGTGAATTCTTGCTAATCAGATAATATCGTTAAGGAGGTGATCCAGCCGCAGGTTCCCCTACGGCTACCTTGTTACGACTTCACCCCAGTCATCGACCCCACCGTGGTGATCGCCCTCTTGCGTTAGGCTAACCACTTCTGGTGAGATCAACTCCCATGGTGTGACGGGCGGTGTGTACAAGGCCCGGGAACGTATTCACCGCAGCATTCTGATCTGCGATTACTAGCGATTCCGACTTCATGGAGTCGAGTTGCAGACTCCAATCCGGACTACGATTGGCTTTTTGAGATTAGCATCACATCGCTGTGTAGCAACCCTTTGTACCAACCATTGTAGCACGTGTGTAGCCCTGGTCGTAAGGGCCATGATGACTTGACGTCGTCCCCGCCTTCCTCCAGTTTGTCACTGGCAGTATCCTTAGAGTTCCCGACTTAAATCGCTGGTAACTAAGGAAAAGGGTTGCGCTCGTTGCGGGACTTAACCCAACATCTCACGACACGAGCTGACGACAGCCATGCAGCACCTGTATCAGAGTTCCCGAAGGCACTAAGCTATCTCTAGCGAATTCTCTGTATGTCAAGACCAGGTAAGGTTCTTCGCGTTGCATCGAATTAAACCACATGCTCCACCGCTTGTGCGGGCCCCCGTCAATTCATTTGAGTTTTAACCTTGCGGCCGTACTCCCCAGGCGGTCTACTTATTGCGTTAACTGCGTCACTAAGTCTTCAAGAGACCCAACGACTGGTAGACATCGTTTACGGCGTGGACTACCAGGGTATCTAATCCTGTTTGCTACCCACGCTTTCGAACCTCAGTGTCAGTATGATGCCAGGAAGCTGCCTTCGCCATCGGTATTCCTCCAGATCTCTACGCATTTCACCGCTACACCTGGAATTCTACTTCCCTCTCACCTACTCTAGCCACCCAGTATCAGATGCAGTTCCCAAGTTAAGCCCGGGGATTTCACATCTGACTTAAGCAGCCACCTACGCTCGCTTTACGCCCAGTAATTCCGATTAACGCTTGCACCCTCTGTATTACCGCGGCTGCTGGCACAGAGTTAGCCGGTGCTTATTCTGTGGGTAACGTCAGGGCTAGCTGGTATTAGCAACTAGCTTTTCCTCCCCACTTAAAGTGCTTTACAACCAAAAGGCCTTCTTCACACACGCGGCATGGCTGGATCAGGCTTTCGCCCATTGTCCAATATTCCCCACTGCTGCCTCCCGTAGGAGTCTGGGCCGTGTCTCAGTCCCAGTGTGGCTGATCATCCTCTCAGACCAGCTACAGATCGTCGCCTTGGTAGGCCTTTACCCCACCAACTAGCTAATCCGACTTAGGCTCATCTAATAGCGAGAGCTAAAAGCCCCCTTTCTCTCGTAAGACGTATGCGGTATTAGCGTAAGTTTCCCTACGTTATCCCCCACTACTAGGCAGATTCCTAAGCATTACTCACCCGTTCGCCACTAATCTTCTCTAGCAAGCTAGAGCGTCATCGTTCGACTTGCATGTGTTAAGCCTGCCGCCAGCGTTCAATCTGAGCCATGATCAAACTCTTCAGTTTAATCTTTCTAAGTAACCCATTAAGTGGGTCAATCTTGGCTCATTTATTACTAGCAAATTTGCTCATCGTGTAAATGAATTAACTTTGAGTATTTTTGCTTGATAAATGATAATTTTTGTATTATCTTGTATTAGCAAAAATCCACACAAGTTGTTCTTTAGTTTGGATTTTAAATAGTGTCATTCGTTGTCGTCCAGCGAATGAGTGCGTATTATACGCTGTTTTTATTTGGTGTCAAGCTTTTTTTAAAAATTTTAAAGTTTTTTTTAATGACAATTTTCAGATTAAAAAGGCTTGATTTGGCTTGCTTTTATATTTGGTTTCAAACTTGTTGTTTGTTGATGTTTTGCAACCAACCATCGTTCGAATGAGTGCGTATTATACAGGGAAATCATCTAAGGTCAATAGGTATTTTTGAAAAAAGTTAATTAATTTTTTAGGTTGTTGATTTTGTTGGGGTTTTTTGTTGAAAAATCAGTATTCTTTTAACAAACCATTGATTCATCACGATGAACTGTTATCAAGTACTTCAATTTAAGAAGGAATTTTAAGCCACTTTGCTTAAGATTCCTTCTGATTTTTTGATGTTAGCTCTATATAATGCCATTAATATAATACTATAAAACTAATTTTGCCTGATTAAATTGACCAAATCTACAACATCTTCTTTTGTGGTATCAAAGCTACACATCAGACGCACTACTCCTTGAGTATCCCAATCATAAAAGGCATATTTTTGGCGTGCGTATTTAACAGCCTTTTCTGAGAGTTTGACAAATACGCCGTTTGATTGCACTTGGTAAATTGGATTGATATCAAGCTCCTTTAATTTATCCGCTAATAAAGTCGCCATATCATTAGCATGCTTAGCATTATGCAGATACAAATCATTGCTTAACAGCTCAATAAACTGAGCTGAGATAAAACGCATTTTAGATGCGGTCTGTAGCCTTACTTTTCTAAGAAATTTTAGCGACTGTGCTAACGATTCGTCAAAGGTGATAAGACACTCGCCCATCATCAGTCCGTTTTTTGTGCCACCAAACGATACCATATCCACACCTGCTTCAAAAATCATCTCTTGAAAACCAACGCCCAAGTAAGCTGCTGCGTTTGACAACCTTGCTCCATCAACAAAAACTCTCATCTGATGCTCATGAGCCACCTGACAAATTGCACGAATTTCATCAACCGTATAACAAGTACCAAATTCGGTTGTCTGACTGATGTACACCACACTCGGCTGAGCTCTGTGCTCACTGCCGATATTATACATCTGCGTCCTTATCAACTCTGGGGTAAGTTTACCATCACTTGTTGGGATTGCTAAAAGCTTCAATCCACCCACAACCTGCGGAGCAGTACTTTCATCTTGATGAATGTGTGCTGACTCAGCACAAATAACCGCACCCCAACGCAGGTTAAGGGATTGCAGCCCTACTACATTTGCCCCTGTCCCATTAAATACTGGTAGAGCATGAGCTTTATCGCCAAAATGCTGGCGGACAATCTGCTGTAAAGAATCGGTATATTCATCATAACCATACGCCGGCACATGTCCGATATTGGCAGCAGCCAGTGCTTGCATGACATTTGGGTGCACCCCTGAATAATTGTCCGATGCAAAATTTCTCATGAAAGTTCCTTATACTTCTGTTTCGTGTACTAATTTTCTTAAGAAGCAGTTGATTGGGGCAAGTTACTGTTAGATACGCTTTTGTTTTAACTTAGCATATATTACCGCTAATATAAATACCAGTGCCTGCAATAATACAATGGTAGCCCCTGTCGCTGAATCTAAGTGAAAACTAATGATGACACCAAAAAAACTTGTCAAACAAGAGCTTGCCACAGCCACAGCCAACATGGTATAAAAGCGTCTGCACAGCACAAAGGCGGTAACCCCTGGTGAAATAAGCATTGCCACCACCAAAATAACGCCCACCGCCTGCATGGCAACCACAATGGTGGCGGATAATAAGATAAGCAATCCATAGTGCAAGAACTTAGGCGATAATCCCGCCACTTTTGCATGATGTGGGTCAAATGAATACAGTAGTAAATCTTTGCTTTTTAATAGCACCACAAACAGCACTGCCCCACAGATGGCAAGGGTCTGCATAAGAACAGCCTTATCAATACCCAAAAGATTGCCGAACAAAATATGTTTTAAATGCTGGTCGGTGTCAATTCTGGTAAACATCACAAGACCTAATGCAAACATCCCTGCAAAAACAATCCCCATGAGCGTATCTTCCTTTATGCGAGTATTATTCTTTAAGAACCCCACTAAAGTCGCACAAAGCAATCCCGCCATAAACGCTCCGAGTAATATCGGCAATTCTAACCAAGCAGCCACAACCACACCTGGAAATACAGCATGGCTGATGGCATCCCCCATAAGACTCCACCCTTTTAATACCACAAAGCAGGATAAAATGGCACACACCGCCCCCACTGCCACAGCTGAGATGAGTGCGTGCTGCATAAAAGTATGGGTAAGCGGACTGGTTAATAAATCTAGCATTGGCATGGTGTCATCAGGCTATACAATAAAATTGGTTAATTAGATAAACTTTAGGCGTGTATCGCACTTTGTTGGGCTTTTTTTCTTTTTAGTCGCTCAGTAATGATACCAAACTTTGGCGAAAACAAAAAAGCCAAAATGAACGCCAAAGTCTGCAAACACACAATAATCCCACCTGTCGCCCCATCAAGATAATAACTCAAATACACACCCACGCCACCTGTCATCACCCCCAAAAACCCTGCAATCAACAGCATGGATGCAAAACGGTCGGTCAGTTGATAAGCGGTTGCTCCTGGTGTAATCACCATCGCAATGACCAAAATCGCCCCCACTGTCTGCAAGGCCGAAACCACACAAGCTGACAATAAAATAAAAAATAGCACCTGATAAACTTTTGGGGATAACCCCACCGACCTAGCATGAATCTCATCAAAAAAGACCACAAGCAAATCTTTCCAAAAAATGAGTAAAAAAATAAGTGCCATGCCCATGACAATGCCAACTTGTATCATATCCCCATCAGAAATACCCAAAATATTGCCAAAGATAATCTCTTGGACATTAACTGGCGTGGGGCTGATAGAGATGATGAACAGTCCTAAAGCAAAAAAAGCAGTAAATATAAAACCAATGACCGCATCTTCTTTAAGCTGAGTTAAAGACTTTACCCATAAAATTGATAAAGCCGCCAAAATTCCCGAAAAAAACGCTCCCACCGCAAAAGGCAACCCCAATGCGTACGCAATCGCCACACCAGGTACAACCGCATGAGACAAAGCATCACCAATAAGCGACCAGCCTTTGAGCATAAGATAAGCAGATAGCAATGCACACACCCCACCAACCAATGATGACAACGCCATTGCCTTAAGCATGTATTCATAAGCAAAAGGCTCAGTCAGTAAGGAGAATAATTCAATCACGATTCCCTCCTTGAGCCACTGATGACATGGTTGTGTTCGCCTTAGGGTCAAATAGTTGCACGCCGTCGTTTTTGGGTTTTTTGGGCAGGTTCATATTTACCTGACCAATACGGCTCGCCTGACTTGCTTGACTCATCTCACTGGCGGTGCAGTGGACACTCTCTGGCGTGCCTTGCTGAATACCATAAAACACCGCTGGGACTTCATCATCTGCCAAAATCGTTACTGAGCGATTATCGTCATCATCATGCAAATCCTTGCCAGATAAACGAATTTGCCTTAATACGCCACCAAAAACCTTTTCTAGATTTTCTTGGGTAAAAGTGTCTTTGGTTACCCCTTCTGCCACAATGGAACGATTTATCATCACCACCTGATCACAAAACTCTGGAATCGTCCCTAAATTATGCGTTGAGATTAAAATCAGATGCCCTTCAGCTCGCAAATCATCTAGCAATGCCATGATTGCTTTTTCGGTTTTGACATCCACGCCTGTAAATGGTTCATCTAATAGGATAACCCGACTTTCTTGGGCGAGTGCTCTTGCTAAGAATACTCGTTTTTTTTGACCGCCAGACAACTCACTGATTTGGCGGTGTTTTAGATGGCTAATGTCCACTCTTACCATAGCGTCCGCCACTTTTTGCTTATCAATGCTTTTGGGCAATCGCAAAAAATTCATGTAGCCATAACGACCCATCATCACCACATCATAAACTGACACAGGAAACTGCCAGTCCACCTCCTCACTTTGAGGGACATAAGCGACCAAATTTCGTTTTAGGGCTTGGTGAATTGGCATACCGCAGAGCAAAATCTGCCCTGTCTGAGGTTTAATCAATCCCATAATGGATTTAAACAATGTGGACTTACCAGAACCATTAACGCCGACCAAAGCACAAGTCGTACCACCTATTAGGGTGAAGTTAACATCATCAAGAGCGTGATGCCCATTGGTATAACGGACATTTAACGCCTTAACATCAATACTGGCAACCAAACGAGAAATTTTTTCCATAAATCATTAAAAAACAGTTAATTTAACAAATATGACAACAGGCATAACGGCGATTGTCATGTTTGTTAAATCAAAAAAGAATAATGACGATATTCTTTTATTTAAAAAAGCATCAAAAGACTGCAACTGGCAACTTTTCAAATATAAAAAACCCTAACAGAAATAAGGTTTTTATATTTTAAACCACCAGTTTGACTTTTTAAAATTTATTTAAAATAAGATTATTGATTGAAAAAATCAATCAAAACACACTTAATCATCTAATAGCTCAATAAATTAACAATGCTGTAGACCATCGGGCATTTTCCAATCCAATCATGATTATTGTACCGATAAATATCCAAAATTACAAAAAATTTGGCAAGACTACTATCCTGCCAAATTTTAGAATTATTTTGCTATTTTTTTGCCTTATCAAAACCCTGCACAATGGTAGAAGTTGTTACATCTAATAGGTCAAGGTATGTTGGCACTTTACCACCCTGCTCGGACAGACTGTCAACATACAGCACGCCACCATAAGAAACACCTGTCTCTTTAGCGACTTGCTTGATAGGTTTGTCACTGATGGTGCTTTCACTAAACACCACAGGAATCTTGTGAGTTTTGATGGTTTCAATGAGCGTTCTGACCTGCTTAGGAGTGCCTTGCTGTTCAGCATTAATATCCCACAGATACGCCTCATTAAGCCCATAATCTTTTGCAAGATAGCTAAACGCCCCCTCGCTTGTTACTAGCCAACGCTGAGCTTTTGGAATGCTTGCAAATTTGGCACGCAACGGTTCATCTAATGCTTTGATTTTTTGGCGATAAACTTCGGCATTTTTAATATAAATATCTTTATTTTTTGGGTCATGAGCAATCAGAGCATTTTTGATGTTTTCTACATAAATCAGTGCATTGGTTGGCGACATCCAAGCGTGCGGATTTGGCAAATCCTTATAAGAACCAGCCTTAATCATCAAGGGCGTGATGCCTTCGGTAACAACCACCTCGGGCGTATCTTTGGCATCTTGGTAAAATTTATCAAACCAGCGTTCTAAATTCATGCCATTATGCAAGATTAAATCCGCCTCCTTAACCTTAGCAATGTCCTTTGGGGTCGGTTCATAATCATGAATCTCCGCCCCTGCTTTGGTGATGGATTCAACATCTGCCACATCTCCTGCCACATTTTGGGCAATGTCAGCAATGATGGTAAAAGTCGTTACAACCATCATTTTATCCTTTTGAACAGACAAGGTATCCTTGCTTTGTTCAGCAGGCTTATCAGCACCGCAAGCGGTTAATAGTAGTACCGAGCCAATGAATGCAGGGAGCATTTTTTTTAGGCTGTTATTTATCATATATCCTCTTTTTTTAAGTTGTTTGAATTTGTTGCACTCTTAATGATAACATTGTATATGATAATAATAACTGTTTTTATTTAATTAGTCAAGTGATTGCATATCATGATGACATCAGCAGTATATCAAAATCCCTTGTTTTTATTATTCAAAAATTTGTTATAATAGCTCTTTTTATCTAGCAAACCAGATAAATCTTTTTGTTTTTTTAAAATCCACTGGTAGCGGTCAAATATTTGATGGTAGCAAATATCACTGCCAACGCCAATTTTAGGAGTACTTTTATGGTCGCAATCACCCTTCCCAATGGCGATGTCAAGCACTTTGACGGTGCAACAACCGTCATGGACATCGCTCAATCCATCGGTGCAGGTCTTGCCAAAGCCACCGTTGCAGGCAAAGTAAATGGCAAACTTGTGGACACATGCGATCCCATCACCGAAGATGCGACCGTACAAATCGTTACGCCAAAAGACGCTGAGGGCGTAGAAATCATCCGCCACTCGTGTGCTCACCTTTTAGGACACGCTGTTAAGCAACTGTTTCCAGAAGTTAAAATGGTCATAGGACCTGTGATTGAAGATGGCTTTTATTATGACATCTATAGCGATAAGCCCTTCACCCAAGAGGATATGGGAGTGATTGAAACTCGCATGCATGAGCTTATCAATCAAGATTATGATGTCATCAAAAAAATGACCCCAAGAGATGAGGTCATTGAAGTATTCAAGGCTCGTGGCGAAGAATATAAACTTCGCTTAATTGATGATATGCCAGATGAGACGGCGATGGGACTGTATTACCATCAAGAATACATTGATATGTGTCGTGGACCACATGTTCCTAATACTCGCTTTTTAAAGGCATTCAAACTGACCAAAATGAGCGGTGCGTATTGGCGAGGCGACGCTAAAAACGAGCAGTTGCAACGCATCTACGGCACGGCATGGGCGGACAAAAAAGAACTTGCCGCTTACATCAAACGCATAGAAGAAGCCGAAAAACGAGACCATCGCAAAATCGGCAAAGCACTTGATTTATTTCATTTGCAAGAAGAAGCACCAGGCATGGTGTTTTGGCATCCCAATGGCTGGACGGTATGGCAAGTGCTTGAGCAATATATGCGTAAAGTACAAAAAGACAACGGCTATCTGGAAATCAAAACGCCACAAGTCGTGGACAGAAGTCTGTGGGAAAAATCTGGACATTGGGAAAATTATGGCGAAATGATGTTCACCACATCAAGTGAAAAACGAGATTACGCTGTCAAACCAATGAACTGCCCTTGTCATGTGCAAGTATTTAATCAAGGATTAAAGTCCTATCGTGATCTGCCCCTACGCCTTGCCGAATTTGGCTCGTGCCACCGTAACGAACCATCAGGATCACTACATGGCATCATGCGTGCACGTGGTTTTGTGCAAGATGACGCCCATATTTTCTGCTCGCATGAACAAATCCGAGACGAAGCCCAAGCCTTCATTAAACTCACTCTTGCCGTCTATAAAGATTTTGGCTTTGATGAAGTACAAATGAAACTCTCCACTCGCCCAGAAAAACGAGTTGGGGCGGATGCACTGTGGGACGATGCTGAAAAAGCCCTAGCAGATGCTCTTGATACTGCAGGACTTGCATGGGAGCTACAAGAGGGTGAAGGAGCGTTTTATGGACCTAAGATTGAATTTAGCCTAAAAGACTGCTTGGGTCGTGTGTGGCAATGTGGCACACTCCAACTAGACTTTAACCTACCTGATCGACTAGGGGCAGAATACATCAGCGAAACAGGCGAGCGAGTCCGTCCTGTGATGCTTCACCGTGCGATTTTAGGTTCATTTGAACGCTTTATTGGCATTTTGATTGAGCATTATGCAGGCTGGTTCCCAGCGTGGCTTGCCCCTCAACAAATCGTAGTAATGAATATCACAGATAAACAAGCCGATGCTGTGGCAGACACTGTTAAAACCTTAAACGACAAAGGTTACCGTACCATTGGTGATCTACGCAACGAAAAAATCGGCTTTAAAATCCGTGAACGCACCCTTGAACGCACTCCGTTTATGCTAGTTCTAGGCGATAAAGAAGTAGAAAGTGGCACGGTCAATGTCCGCACTCGTGAAGGCGAGAATCTAGGTAGTATGTCGCTTGATGACTTTATCAAAGTGTTGGATACAGCGATTGAGAAAAAAGGTAGAATTGAGCCGAAGGCAGATAGCGAATAATTTGGCTTAATTAAAAAATCCATCCAAAGGCAATTCTGGGTGGATTTTTTAAATTAACACTTGATTTGAGTGTTCACAAATACTCCAAATCTCAATCAAATCCTTACAGATTTAAAAAATAGCTTTATTTTTAAATCATGCTTTTTTATTAACCAGTCACATACGGTGAGTAGATATATCAGTAAGTGGCTTTATTATTCTTTGTTATGAAAATCATCACCCCATCATTATACATCTCGCTTGCGTTTTTGGTCGTACAACAAGTGATTGTCGGCTTATCCACCTATTTCATTGCCAAGCTTGCCATAGACATCGCTCAACATCAAGACTTTTTGATCAATTTGATTGGCTTCGTTGTGTCATTGATCGTTGTGTATGTTCCTGCTTATTTGGCAAGTGTTTATTTGGAAAAGTCAAAATTTGAGTTGTTAGATGATTATGTGCAAAGATTTGTTAAAATCTTTTGTGGCAAAACTTTTTTGTTAAGCGACAAACAATTAAAAGCCCAAAGTACGGTCTTTGTCAGCCAAGAGGGTAAATCTGTGATTGATGACACGCTTGATTTCGTCTTTGATGGTGTGGCATTGATTTTAAACTTATCAATCAATGTGTTGATTTTGGGATTTTTTCTCGATCGTTACCTACTGATGGCTTATGTCTGTGGGTTTTTGCTTGTGGAGATGTTTATTTTTTATCATCAAAAGAACATATCAAGACTGTCCACCATGTCTCAAAAATCCAGAATCTCTTTCATCGCCACCTTAAATAGAATCTGGGACCATGTCGTCATTTTTAATCGATATAACATGGGCATTTTTACTAAAATTTACCGACATCATTTTGAACGCTCAAAAAAACTTCAAGTCGCCAACCAATCGTTCAATCATCTGATTTCAAGTCTTGGCATGATATTGTTCATGTTGCCTGTACTGGGTTTTATTTCGTATCTGTTCATTCAAAATCATGAAGATTATGTATTTTTGGCGTTGTTGGTGGCGACACTACCAAGACAAATCCAGCTTCTGCAAATGGGGCAAGCACTTGTTTTTCATCAGACCAATTTTTCTAGCATCAAAGCCAAATTGACTGGCTTGAAGCATTCTTTAAATGCACCTGATGTCGATGTATTAAGCAGGATTGATTTTCAGCGGATGGTTATCAACGACATTCCACTAAGCGAGTTTGATCTGAGTGATTTGCCAACAACTGGCAGAATGACGATTAGGGGGTGTAATGGTGCTGGCAAAAGCAGTCTGTTGCTACACTTAAAGACACGGTTGTCAGGCAGGGCTTTTTATCTGCCTGTCAGTCATGATTTGTTTTTTCGTCAAAATGATCAAAAATCAACCGGTCAAAAATTATTTTCACAGCTGATTGAGATTGAAAATCACAAAAACGATGTCGGTGTCATCATTCTTGATGAATGGGACGCCAACCTAGACAAAGAAAATAAAGCCACCCTTGATGAATTGATTGATGAAATCGCAACAAGTACATTGGTAGTGGAAGTCCGACATTAGGACAAAACTCTTGCAATTTTATTATTGCTTAAGTATAATGGGGTGGTTTTTTATTTTTGGAGTAACCATCATTAAACCGTCAAACCGTTTAAATATCAATGAAGATATTCGTGCCAAAGAAGTTCGCTTAGTCAAAGAAGATGGCGAGCAATTGGGTGTGGTAGATTTAAAAACTGCTTTAAAAGCCGCCAGCGACGAAGGACTGGATTTGGTTGAAATCGTCCCTGATGCCAAGCCACCCGTTGCTAAAATTATGGATTATAAACGCTATTTGTACGACCAAAAACAAAAAGCAAAAGAAGCCAAAAAGAACCAAAAGCAAACCCAAGTTAAAGAAATCAAGCTTAGACCAGGCACCGAAGAAGCAGACTATCAGGTTAAGCTACGCAAGATTGTGGAATTTTTGGAAGATAAAGACAAAGTCAAGGTTTCTATCCGTTTTCGTGGTCGTGAGATGGCTCACCAAGAAATTGGTAAGGCTCAGCTAGAACGCATCATCAAAGACACCGAAGAAGTAGCAACTGTGGAACAAGCCCCTAAAGTTGAAGGTCGTCAAATGGGCATGCTATTAGGTCCTGCCAAAAAGAAATAACCGACCATGCTTTAGCAAAAGAGCATAGATAGCAAGAATATTTACTCTTGCTATTTTTATGCCATTTTTTCATATTGATGGTTATTGATACTCGGCTGATGACAACTCCTTTTGCATGATTAAAGCATCAACCACTCCCCATTCATCTTTATAATAGCCCACTCTAACATCTATCTGATGAAAACCCTGCCTTGTATATAAGCGTATTGCAGAGGTGTTATCAGCTTTCACCTCCAGCAGTATTCTTTCCGCCCCCTTATCCTTGCACAACACATCAAACTCATCAAGAAGCATCTTGCCCATGCCTTGTTTTTGAAAACCAATATCTGTCGCAATGCGTAAGACCTCCGCCACCTCAAAGACAATCTGATAAATCAAATAACCCACCACTTCATCTTCATCATTCAATGCGATCAAAAGCCCAACCCCAAACTGCGACAGCATTGAACAGACCGACAAACTGTCCCAAGCATCAAAAAACAGCTCACGCTCAATGCGAGCTATTTGACTGACATAACCACCCTGCTCAGCACGGCGTGCGTCATCAATTTGAAATACTGTAGCCATCATATTTAACTAAAAATTTCCCTTAAAAGTGTGATATGATAAACGAAAATCTATTTTATTTTTAGTAAAATTGTAAAAATTTTGATGAGAAGTTTATGAAAAAAAATCAAACAACACCTATCTGGAACGACCCCAATGCCCACGATGAGGCAAATAAATACCAAAACCCCATTCCTTCACGCCTGCTTATCCTACAAACCATTGCCCAATTAAATAACGACAGCAAACCTGCCACAATGGAAAGTTTGGGACTACATTTTGAAATTTTGGGCGACGAAGAGAGATTTTTTGCCCTAACCAACCGCTTAAAAGCAATGCTAAGAGACAAGCAATTAGAACGCACTGATGGCATTCATTTTAGCATTGCACCCTTGCCTACCACCGTAACGGGTAGAATCATCGCCAATCCTAAAGGCTTTGGTTTTATCACACTAGATGACATGCCTGACTTATTTGTCCATGAAAAACAAATGCGTGTGGTCTTTGATGGTGATGTGGTAGAGGCTGTGGCAAGCGAATTTCGTGGCAACCCAGAGGCTCGCATTA
Source organism: Moraxella haemolytica (assembly GCF_030177935.1). Lineage (NCBI taxonomy): Bacteria > Pseudomonadati > Pseudomonadota > Gammaproteobacteria > Moraxellales > Moraxellaceae > Moraxella > Moraxella haemolytica. Next base: position 435,175 of record NZ_CP089974.1, on the reverse strand, counting down.
CAAACATCATCAGCCGAGCCAGTACTGAGTTTGTTGGTGTCATACAGCGTGATGATGACGGCTACTTTGTTCAGTTATCAGGAGCAAATAGTCATCAACCCATCACACTGACCGATGATGAGGTGGCACGCTTTGGCGTGGGTGTGGGCGATAGCGTCAAAGTGGCAATTATTGATATGCCCACTTATCAAGAATACGCCACAGGCAAAATCAGTGAGGTTCTAACCCACCTAAACGACCGTGAATTAATCATTGAGACCACCTTACTAAATCACGGCATACCGTTTGAGTTTAGTAAAGCTACACTAGAACAAGCAGACAGCTATGGTGAGCCAACTATAGCAGATTGTGCAGGGCGAGTGGATTTGCGAGATTTGCCACTCATCACGATTGATGGCGAGGATGCAAGAGACTTTGATGATGCGGTCTATGCGTGCAAACGGGCAGGAGGCAACTACCGTGTGGTGGTTGCCATCGCTGATGTCAGCCACTATGTGACCCCCCAGTCGCCTCTTGATATAGATGCTTATGAGCGTGGCACAAGCGTGTATTTTCCCCACCGTGTAATTCCCATGCTCCCAGAGGTACTGTCTAACGGTCTATGCTCACTCAACCCCAAAGTAGATCGCCTTTGTATGGTGGCGGATATTAAGCTATCTAAAGCAGGCAAGGTAACAGGCTATGAGTTTTATCCTGCTGTCATGCATTCGCAAGCTCGCTTGACTTATAATCAAGTAAATGCTTATTTTGACGACCCCACCAATGAGACCTTGCCTGATGATTTGGTCAAGAACCCTGCTGTGTGTAAATCGGTAGATACCCTGTATCAACTTTATCAAATTTTGGATAAAAAGCGTACCGAGCGTGGTGCAATGGCGTTTGAAACAGCGGAAAGTTACATCGTCTTTGGCAAAGATGGCGACATTAAAGACATCAAAAAACGCACTCGTGGCGATGCTCACAAACTCATTGAAGAGATGATGCTACTTGCTAATACTTGTGGGGCAAATTTTGCTCTTAAACACGATTTACCTGCCTTGTATCGCAACCATGACAAGCCATCCGATGAAAAATCCGCCAAACTTTCTGAATATCTTAAATCCTTTGGCTTATCCTTCCCTGATGAATCGCCCAGTCATGCTGACTATCAACGAGTCATCAAGGCGACCGAAGGACGAGCTGATACCCAAAGCATTCACTCTATGCTACTGCGTTCTATGATGCAGGCAAATTATAGCCCTGATAATATCGGTCATTTTGGTTTGGCATATGATGAATACAGCCATTTTACCAGTCCAATTCGCCGTTATCCCGACCTTATGCTCCATCGAGCCATTAAGGATAAAACAACAGGAAAAAAATCTAAAAACACGATTTATAAAACCTTAGATGAAGCAGGTGAACAAACTTCCATCACCGAACGCCGTGCTGAAGAGGCAAGCCGCCATGTAGAGGCATGGTTGAAGTGCCATTATATGCAAAAGCACTTGGGTGATGAATTTATGGGAACAATCACCACCGTAACAAATTTTGGGCTATTCATCACACTCAATGATCTATTTATCGATGGGCTAATTCACATCTCAAATCTATCAGCTGAGTATTATGAATACAATGAGCGAGAGCAAGCACTCATTGGCGAGCGTGGTAGCATCTTTAAACTGGGCGAACAGCTTTTGATTAAGGTTGCTGGCGTGAATATGGATTTGTTGCAGGTGGACTTTGTATTGGTAGAAAAGACGGACAAAACACCCAAAAAAACCAAAACCAGTAAAGGTAAAAAGAAAAAATCCTAAACCACTCAACCTAACCGTAAAAGTCATTGGAGTATTCATCATGAAACAGGCACAACGATGAGTCGAATACTTTATCAATACGGCAAAATCACCAAAGCTGAACGCTACGACCATACAGGAAAACTCATTAAAACTTTGGATGTGCAGTAAAATGAATCATTTTCGCAAACTCGCCCTAACCTTAAGTCTTACCCTACTTGGGGCAAACTTATCCGCCTGTGCCAAACCCAGCACCGAACACACAAGCTCAACCAGTCAGTCCATGCGTGAGCGGTTTTATGCGTTCAGCGAGCTTGATTTATCTGAAGTGGGAGTTGCCAAACAAATCACCCTTGTTGATGACACCAGTCCACTCATCATCAATGACAAAGCCGAGCTTTGGCAAGTGCCACACCCAGACAAACCAATCAAACTTGCTAAGGGCGTATCATCAAGCGTCTCCGCTGTGGCAAAGTTTGATAAAGTGGCTTTTGCCGACAAAGATGGTTACTTTAACCTAATCCAAAATGGACAGCGTTACCACTCATCCATTCGCCTATCGCCCCACTCCGCCATGCTCATGCTACCTTTGGCAACCATTGCTGTGGAGGCTCATGATGACGGTACGGCAAGCCTTGTTCGCCTTGAAGTGGTAGGAAATCGTGTACAAGCAGTTGCTCGCTTTGGTTCTGTCATGCCAGACGCTCGCCCTGTACAAATCAATTTTACAGGCGATAATACCAACGGACACATTGCCGTCCTATCCCACCCAGACAGCAGAACTTATCGGCATGGCGTACTAGGCGATGATATTGAGGCAAGGCAGGTGCAATTTTTAGAACGGCATAGTCTTACACCGCTTAGCAAGCCCTTAACGGTTAGAGGCTTGGTTTTTGAGGCAAATATCTTTGAGATTTTACCTCACAGCAAGGGCAATCATTTGGTAACAACCATTGCAGGTGGTGGGTATGGAGCAAGCACGGTTGTTATTGGCAATGTAGATAACCAACTACAAATCATTGCCCAAAGCACGCCTTTATCAAACAATCGCTGGCAGTCACCTTTTGTGTTTGGTGATAATCTTTATGCCATACAAATGCCCCATTTGGTCGGACGGTTGGTCAAATACACACAATCTGGCGATCAACTGAATGAAAAAGTCTTGGGCGAAGGTTACTCTAATCATGCGATTGGTGAATTTGATACCAATTTGGTGGCAGGTCGTAACAATTTTGCTCTCATTCCCCATAAAGGCTATCGTCAAATCAGTATTTTGACCACCGAGGGCGATATTGTATCTTTATCTGATAACTTACCAGCACCAATCATCAAAATTCTCTCCAATGATAATCAAGCCTATCTACTACTTAGCAATGGCACAATTTGGGTGTTGAATGCTCAGAATCAATAGACAAAATCTCTGCTCTGTCCCACTCAAAGTCTGATGCCATATGGTTTTAAATAGGTTTTATGGAAATTAAAAAACATGCCATAACCATGACTCTACAAATACCAAGAGCAATGGTAAAAAACAAGGTAAGCAAGAAAGACGGCGTAGGAATGTTTTTTGGTATTTTGTTGAGAGAGCTGACATCAGCAATGATCAAATTTGGCAAGAATACACACAAGGAAAATAAACTTATAAACAGCTTGCTAAGAGGCACAACCTATCAGTCAGAACCACCATGCAAAAACGACTTGATAAGGTATCAGAAGGACTGTTTAGTCATGTTAAACAGTCCTTACACTATTATCAAAGACCAATCAAACACAAAATACAGAAGTTTATTGGGAGTTTCTTGCAGGGTTATACTCAACCCACCCCCACTTGATATTCCCTTTTCTGCAAACAGGAAAATATCCATTAAAGAATAGGGTGGGGATTGTAGTGAGAAGGTATTTATTGTGCTGTTTTTAATAACACCCCATTCAATGATACATATCTTAGGTATTCATCAGCGGTGTTTATCGCTATACTCCACCCAAAAATCTGCATTTTCAATACCCACCTTTCTGGGATCAAATACTGGATCTAAGCCTTGCTTCATCTGATTATCATAGTCTTTTAGAACCTTGAAAGCTACTCTGCTTAGCAGCAGAATGGCGATGAAATTTAAATAACACATAACACCAAAACCAATATCGCCCAATGCCCACATCATACCTGCTGATTGCACGCTACCAAAGAAACAGATTATCAAAAATACGACCTTAAGTACAGTTTTTAAATAAGGATAACGCAATTGATTATCCAAGTATACCAAGGCTGTCTCGGCAATATAATAATAGGCAAGCAAGCAGGTCCAGGCAAACAAGAATATAGCCAATGCAACAAATGCTGGTCCAAAGTCAGCAAAAATCGTTGAAACCGCCGCTTGGGTAAATGCTGTACCAGCGGCAACACCAGGCATATTTTCAACCAACATAGTGCCATCTGGACCTTGAACATTATACATGCCTGTTGACAAAATCATCAATGCTGTAGCGGTGCATACAAGCACTGTGTCCACATAGACAGAAAATCCCTGTACGAGACCCTGCTTAGCAGGATGTGAAACTTCTGCAGCAGCAGAACTGAATGTCGCCTCGCCTGCACCAGCAACATTAGAGAAGACTGCACGGCGAACACCCCAAGAAATTGCCATACCAACGATGCCACCAAACACAGCATCCATACCAAACGCACTTTTTACAATCAAAGCAATCATACTAGGAATGGCAACGGCATTAAAGGTTAAAATCACCAACATCATAAGAATGTAGAAGATTGCCATAAAAGGAATGACTTTGTCGGCAAATCTAGCAATACGCTTAATGCCACCAAAAATGATAAAAGCCAAAGGCACAATGACCATCAATCCTGTCACTATGGGCGATAATCCAAAAGCGGTTTTGAATGAATCACTGATGGTGTTTGCCTGCACGCCTGGTACAAGTACACCGTACGATAGGCAAACTACAGCGGCGACAAATATCGCAAAAGACTTCATTTTTAAGCCTTTTTCAATATAATAAGGCGAGCCACCACGATACTGCTTATCCGAGCTTTCTTTATAGACTTGTGCTAAAGTAGATTCAATAAAAGCACTGGCACCGCCCAACAGTCCCATGACAATCATCCAAAAAACCGCCCCTGGACCACCAGTTGCAATCGCAGTAGCTACGCCAGCAATATTACCCACGCCAATACGACCAGATAACGCCATACAAAACGCCTGAAATGAAGTAACACCTTGATCTGAATTATTCTTATCAAACAATAGACGAATCATTTCTTTTAGATAGCGAAATTGCACACCTTTTGTAGCGATGGTGAAGTAGATGCCTACAGCCAAAGCCAGATACACCAGAGCATCACTCCAAATATAACCTACTACGGTATTGATGAAATCTTCCATATTCATTTCCTTGAGTTGTATAAACCCCACCAATGGAATATACATCCCAAAGGTTTTGCATTTAATGCATGGTAGGGTCTTGAATGTCCTTATTACTTAGCAAATCGCCCAAATGGTCTTGGTTTGACAGTATTGCTCCAACGCCTCAATCCCATTATCTCGACCACCAAATCCTGATTGCTTATAGCCACCAAATGGGGTTGTGATGTCACCCTCTGAAAATCCATTAATAGATATTGTGCCTGCTTGTATTTTTCTGGCAACCGTCAATGCACACTTAAGACTTTGGGTATAGAACGATGCAGCTAGACCGTAACTGCTATCATTCGCCAAATTGATAGCTTCTTCCTTACTCTCAAATGTCGTCACAGCCAAAATAGGACCAAATACCTCCTCTTTAAACAAAGTCATGTCAGCAGTCACATTATCAAAAATCGTCGGCTCGATATACCATCCACTACCCAAGTCTGAAAGCAAATTGCCACCCGTTACCAGTGACGCCCCCTCTGATTTGGCGGTTTCTAGGTAATGAACCACCTTGTCCAAGTGTGCTTGTTCAATCATGGGTCCTAAGACAACATCGTCATGGCGTGGGTCGCCAATTTTCCAAGCAGACAAGCCTTCAATCAACTTTTCAAGTAGAAGCTGCTTTTTACTGCTATGCACCAACAATCTAGAGCCACAGCTACAGTTTTCACCCATATTCCAAAATGCTGCAGATAGTACATTGTTAATCATATTTTCATCAATGATAGCATCCTCAAAGATAATCTGCGGACTTTTACCCCCACACTCCAAAACAATCTCTTTAAGATTACTTTGTGCCGAATACTGCAAGAATAAACGCCCAACTTCGGTTGAACCAGTAAAGGATACCATATCAATATCCATATGCTTGCCAATAGCAGCACCCACCACTTCACCTCGACCACAGATCATCTGCAGGGCATCTTTTGGTACACCTGCCTCATAAGCCAATTCAATCATGCGGTACGCTGAAAGACTGGTAAGCTCAGCAGGCTTTACAATAACGCTGTTACCCATGATGAGTGCAGGTGCTACTTTCCATGCAAACATTTGAGCTGGAAAGTTCCATGGTAGTACAGCACCCACCACACCAATCGGCTCTTTAACAATCCATGAAACAACACCATTATCCGTTGGTGCAACTTTGCCAAAAACCTTATCAATCGCCTCAGCATACCAATCAAAAGTATCTAGCGTTGCTGGCATATCGGTATTGATGCACTCACTAATTGGCTTGCCTGCATCAATACAGTCCAATGCCGCCAATTCTTCGACATGTTCTTTTAGTAGGGCCGACCATGCTTGCATAATCTTCTTTCGTTCAGCAGGATGCTTATCCCTCCAAGTACCTTTATTAAAGCAATTACGAGCCGATGCCACCGCTTGATTGACATGCTCTTCGGTGGCATCGTCAATTTTACCAATGACACTGTTGTCAATTGGAGTAGTGTTTGGCATTGTGGCTTGACACGGACTGGCATCAACAATTAAATTGCCTGCATACAATGCACCCTGCTTTGCTGCCTCAAAAACAGCTTCTTTATTTTTTGCCATCATAATACACAACCTTAACCATTTAACAATGATAAAAACGCTTGTTTATCTTCATCACGAACATCAACCAATGGCAAGCGTACGCCACCAACATCAATTGTACCTTTCAAGCAACCAATTTTGGCTTTTTGATTATAATCGCCAGATTCCATTGAATGAATGGCGGGATAAATCTCTGTCATAATACGGCGTGCCTCATCCCAATCGCCATTGCAAGCAGCTTGATAAATCGCAACTTGCTCTTCTGGAAAGACATTAGCAGCCCCCGCAATCCAACTTCTTGCCCCCCAAAAGAAGAAGTCAACAGGCTGATCATCACAGCCACAAACAATCTCAAAATTTTCAAACTTAGCTTGTAGCATACGAAGTGCGTGGCTAAAATTACCACTACTTTCTTTGATGCCCACAATGTAAGGATGCTTAGATAAACGCTCAACAGTTTCAAATTCAATATTCACACCCACTCGAGCAGGAAAATTATACATAATGATTGGCAGTTTTACCGCATCGGCCACTTTTTCAAAATGAGCAATAATGCCTGCTTGTTCCGGCAGACTATATGGGTTTGCTGATAGCATTAACCCCTCACAACCCATCTCCTTGGCTTGATGAGCAAGCTCAATGGTGTGGTCAGTTGACAAGCTATTCACCCCAGCAATCAGACTGACTCTGCCTTTGGCATGCTTGGCGATGGTTGTCATTACCACTTCACGCTCTTTTTGTGATAGGGTGTAGTATTCACCAGTTGTACCGCAAGCAACGATACCAGCCACACCTTTGTCAATAAAAGAAGTAACCAACTTTTGCAATGTTGGCACATCCACTGCACCATTTTTGTCAAATGGAGTAACAATTGGCACCAAAATACCATGGATATTCATATAGCTTCTCCTTAATTTAGCTATGTTTAATTAAATTAACTGTCAATCAAATCACCTATATTAGAGCGACCAAATCGCTCTAGCTTATACGGATTGCGATCAATAGCTGATGGTTGATTAAAGTACAAATCACTAATTAGTTGTGCACTGATCACTGCTTGTGTTAGCCCCAAATGCTGATGTCCAAAATTCAGATAGACCCTTCCAAGCTTATCAATAACAGGTAATGAATCTGCTGTAGAAGGTCTAAATCCCATCCAAGGTTCAGATTGTGAATCATCTAAATTTTGCTTAAACATGGGGTTGGCAAGCTTAAGCAGGTTATAAGCACGCTGCATATTGGCCGGCTTTTTAAGCCCTGCAAATTCAACCGTACCCGCCAATCTAAGTCCTGCATACATCGGCGTCATAATAAAACGACGGTCCATGCTTGTTACGGGCACGCAAAGACGGCTTGATTCATTGGGTAGCATCAAATGATAGCCCCGCTCTGTATCCAGTGCAACTTCAACGCCTGTCGCTTGCATTACCAAGGGTTTTGAGAATGCTCCTGCACTAATTATAATGTGCGGAGCAAGAATCTCACCCTTAGTAGTTATCAAACGCACAGTCTGTTCTGTGGCGTCAATTTTATTGACCTTACAATTCTCGCAAATGACACCACCCATCCCAACAAAGTGAGCAATCAATACTTTGTATACCCCCTCTAAATTACTGATATGACCGGTATTAGGGAAAAATAACGCACCTAATTGATTGCTTGCCAATGCAGGCTCTCGTTCTGCCAGCTCATCTTGAGAAACAAAGTCATTTGCCACACCAAGAGCAGCTAATTTCTCACCATGTTGCTTTAGTTGCAATAAAGAAGATTGGGATTCAGCTGTCAGCAGAGAGCCGTGAGTATGAACCCACTTATCCAAGCCCCACTTGTCTGCAAAATTCTGCCAAGCAGATAGGCTAACACCATTTATCTGCTTTAACGCCTCATGAGTTCTTTGAAATGACTCATCTCTCATAGATAACAACAGCTTGATTGCCCACGGAAACAGTTTTGGCAAATAAGCCCAATCCAATCTCAACGGACCAAGCGGATCAAAGAGCATTGAGGGTAGTTGCTTAATAACGCTTGGATCTGCAATGGGAAAAACCTGCTCCGTTGCAATATGTCCTGCATTGCCCAAAGAAGCACCAGTACCTACCGTACCAGCCTCCAAAATTACCACAGACTGACCTTGAGACTGCAATCGCATTGCCGTACACAATCCAATCACACCGCCACCAATGATATAAAAATCAGCATCAGTCTTAATTTCACTCATTTTAAAACCCCCAACGAAATGGATCATCCGCCTGCATTACAAGTTTGGTTTCAGCACTAATATACGCACTTCCTCTGATTGTTGGGATAATTGTTACGCTTTCAGATTGATTATAGCCATCATCACCAAGCTCATAGCTTGCCAAAAATACGCTACCAATGATACTTTCCTGCCGCCAAATGGTGGTTGGCTTAAGTTTATTATCAGCAGCCAAACAAGCAACTTTGGCACTAGTGCCTGTCCCACAGGGTGAACGATCGTACGCCCCACCTGGACAAAGAACGAAACTTTTGCTATCAGCGATATTAGATTTGCCAAACAGTTCAATATGATCAATCTCGCCACCATCATCACCTGTAATACCCTGATTTTTAAGTGCTGATTTAATTTTTAGACTCACTTGCGTTAATTGCTTGATATTTGAAGGTTGCAAATCTTGCCCATGATCATTGATTAAGAAGAACCAATTACCACCCCATGCGATATCACCATGGATAATGCCTAGGTCAGGTACATTTACCGCCACTTGTTTGCGGTAACGATAAGATGGCACATTACGAATGCTACAACTACCATCTTCATGCAGTGTTGCTGTAACAATCCCAACTGGAGTTTCTAATCGATGATCGCCAACACCAATTTTCCCTTGATAGGCCAAAGAAGTAATCACGCCAATACTGCCATGTCCACACATGCCAAGATATCCTTCATTATTAAAGAAGATAACACCTGCCACAGCAGAATCATCACTTGGCGGCACAAGCAAGGCACCAACCATCACTTCGCTACCACGAGGTTCCAAGATAATAGATCGGCGAAGATGGTCATAATTTTGTTTAAAATCCTTCAACTTCTCAGCAACACTCCGTCCAATCAATTCAGGGAATCCCTTATAAATCATGCGTGTAGGCTCACCTCCTGTGTGCGAGTCAATTAGGTGTAGAGAAAAATTTTGATGACTCATAAATCTTATTCCTGTTTTAATGCCTCAATTAATCCTTGAGTTTATGTTAGTGATTTTTTAAAAACCAAGCTTGATATATTTCTTTAAAAAAACGCCGAATTTAGCACAATTTGCATACAATCAATCATTCAGATTTGATACAATGCACCATACTTTGGAGCAAAAAGCATGCACACATACGCCTTACCCCAATTACAAATACTAGGGTTTAATAAAAATAGTGCCGATATCCAATATCTGGTTAATGATTTTGATAGCTTCATCACCAGTATCCAAGCCATCATTCCCCTTCTTGATCTGCTAAGCTCAACAGTGTTTTTTATAAAAAACACTCAAGCACAATACATGGCGGTGAATCAAACGTTAAAAACTAGGCTAGATGTCAATAATGATGCACAAATTATTGGCAGAACTCCTACTGAGATGTTTGGCGACAAACAAGGGAGGGAGTATATGATACAAGACCTAAAAGTTTTGGAAGGCTCTCCCATCGTAGACAGGTTAGAACTACATACTTATCCATCTGGCAAGCTAGGTTGGTGTATTACACACAAAATCCCAATTTATAATAAAACAAATGAAATCATAGCAATGGTCGGTGTTTCCATTGATATTGACAAGGATAATAGCTACAAATTAAAAGCCCATGAAAAGCTTGCAGTAATCATTAATTATATGCAAGACAATGCTGAGCACAAAATTACCATCAATAAACTTGCAACCATAGCAGGACTTAGTATTTCTGGACTGGAGAGACTATTTCGTTCAGTATTAAATCTATCACCACAGCAAATGTTGCAAAAAATTCGTCTAGAAAAAGCTGTCAAATTACTACAAAACCCCAATGAATCGGTGATTGAGATTGCCATTCAGTGCGGATATACAGACCACAGTGCATTTAGTAGACAGTTTAAGCAGCTTACAGGTTTGTCACCCAGTGATTTTCGCAAAAGGATGATTTAGCTGTACTTATAGCACTTTGCCATACATTGCTTTTATATCACAAAATTGAAAAAGCCGTACTATGATTAACACGAGCCATTGCATCATTTTGGCATTTGCAGGATAAGCGGGGATGATTATATTGCTCATCACCTGATTTCAAAGTCAAGTTGATCTATTAACTTTTAATACAGTTATTAAACCATTACCAGTAGAGTAGAATTGTTGACACAAGGCATTGCTTATCCACTACTTAGCAATGGCACAATTTGGGTGTTGAATGCTCATCAAAACAACTAAATGCCGTCCAATAAAAAAGAGCGAATCATCTCGCTCTTTTTTATTGTGCTTATTTATCCAAAAAGGTCTGTGCTTCTGATAAATCCAGCGTCCCTTCATAGATGGCACGCCCTGTAATCGCCCCAAGCAAATACTCACTGTGAGGCTTTAGTTGCTCAATGTCTGACATATTAGTTACCCCACCAGATGCAATGATGGGCAAACCACAAGATTTAGCAAGCTTGACTGTTTCATCAATATTAACACCCTGCATCATGCCATCTTTGGCGATATCGGTATAAACGATGGACGACACACCGGCATCAGCAAATCGCTTGGCAAGGTCGGTGGCACGAGTATCGGTAACATTTGCCCAGCCATGTGTCGCCACATAGCCATCTTTAGCATCAATACCAACAATGATATGCCCTGCAAACCCACGGCAAGCTTCATCAACAAATTCAGGATTTTCAAGAGCTTTGGTGCCAATAATGATATAGTTTAGCCCCACCTCTAGATAATGGCGAATGGTCTCAAGACTGCGTACACCGCCACCCAACTGAATGGGCAATTGTGGATGAGCTTTAGCGATGGCGGCAACCACCTCTTTATGTACAGGCACGCCATCAAACGCCCCGTTTAGATCCACCAAATGCAAGCGTCTTGCCCCTTGTGCCACCCACTGTGTCGCCATGGCAACAGGGTCATCACTAAATACCGTATCATCCTCCATGCGTCCTTGTTTGAGACGGACACATTTACCATCTTTAAGATCGATTGCAGGAATAATTAACATAGACATAAGACACTCTTTTTTCTTTTCAAATAACAAAAAACAACCAAAATGATTAGCCCTGCGATTGTAACAAATAATAATAAATTTAGGCAATATTTTTAATTTTTTATACAAAAATTTTAGATTAACTGAAAAATCATTAAATATCATGGATTTGATGAACTTTTTGACAGCCAAATCACTAAAAACTCTGTAAATTTTTGATAATTTAGCGTATAATTGATAGGATTATTGTATGAATTGGGGCAATTTGGTAAAGTTTTAGCAATAAAGCACATACCCACTTTTACCCACACATACACACCTTCAGACAAAATCAACTTACCAGCTGGCATGACCACGCCAGTAAGTTTTGGATGTTTTTAGGATTTTGGTAGCCAGCCTTTGGGCAGCCACAACAATACTTGATGTTGGATTTGCCTGTGCTGGTGTGTTTTGGTCTTAATTTAAGTATGCGCTTATGATTACCATCAAAAAAGGCTTGGACCTGCCCATCATGGGCGAACCCGCCAAAGAGATTAGTGAGCACACGCCAACTCAAGTCGCCCTTATCGGTTATGATTACATCGGTATGCGTCCGACCATGAGTGTCAAGGAAGGCGATATTGTTGCCAAAGGACAAGTGCTGTTTGAAGATAAAAAGCGTGCAGGTGTCAAATACACCGCCCCAACCAGTGGTCATGTGGTGGCCATCAATCGTGGCGAGCGTCGTGTCTTTGAAAGCATCGTCATCGCTGTTGATGAAGCGGCGGCACCAGAAATCACTTTTAACGCCTATTCTTCTAAAGATTTGGCATCTATTGATACAGAAGTTGTTAAAGAACAATTGGTTGCATCAGGCGAGTGGACAGCATTTCGTACTCGCCCATTTAGTCGCACACCAGAAATTGACAGCACACCGTCAGCGATTTTTGTTACCGCCACCGACACCAACCCATTATGTGCCGATGCCAGCGACATCATCAATGCTGATATTGAGGCATTCAATGACGGCTTAGCAATCATCTCAACCTTATCACCAAAGACATTTGTCTGCCATGGTCAGACAGCCCCAGCCAAAGCAACCAATGTCGCTAACAGCACCGAATATCACAGCTTTACAGGCAAACACCCAGCGGGTAATGCAGGTACGCATATTCACTTTTTACATCCACTGGCTCGTGGCGTACAAGTCTGGACGATTGGTTATCAAGATGTGATTGCTATTGGTAAGCTATTTACCACAGGTAAAATTTATACCGACCGCATCATCAGTTTGGCAGGCCCTGCAGTCAAAAACCCACGCCTAATTCGCACTACTCGGGGAGCAGATTTGGCAGAATTGACTCGTGGCGAGCTGACAGATGAGGTAAATCGCATCATCTCAGGTTCGGTGTTATCAGGTCGTAAGTACAGCTCTACTGTTGCTCATTTAGGTCGCTTTCACAATCAAGTATCCGTCTTAGCGGAAGGTTTTGAACGCCCTACCATGCACTTTTTTACTTTGGGAACAAACCGCTTCTCATTCTTGCCAATCTACTTATCGCAATTTTTCAAAGGCAAGAAATACAAGTTTACTACCACCACCAACGGCTCACCTCGTGCAATGGTGCCGATTGGCTCTTATGAAAAAGTAATGCCTCAAGATTATCTACCCACCCAGCTACTGCGTGCATTAATCACAGAAGATATTGTAAAAGCAGTGGAGCTTGGAGCGTTGGAGCTTGATGAAGAAGATTTGGCGTTATGCACTTTTGTATCGCCTGGAAAATATGAGTTTGGCGACATTTTGCGTGATAACTTAACTCGTATTGAAGCTGAAGGCTAGGACATAACAACAAGGAAAAAGAAGCGATGAAATTTATTCACAATATCTTTGACCGTATGGAACCGTCCTTTACCAAAGGCGGAAAATACGAAAAATACTATGCCATTTTTGAGATGTTTGACACTTTCTTTCGTCAACCAAGCTCTCAAACTTATAGTGCCTCTCATGTCCGTGATGGCATTGACTTAAAACGCATTATGATTACCGTGTGGCTATGTACTTTCCCTGCGATGTTTTGGGGTATGTACAATGTCGGCTTTCAAGCATTGACCTACATGGCTCACGCTGGCATTACTCCTGATGGCTGGCGTACCATTATTACAGGGCTTTTTGGCTATGACCCAAATAGCATTTTGGCGTCTTTTGCTTATGGAGCGATGCAGTTTTTGCCAATTTATGCCGTAACCTTTGTGGTGGGTATTTTGTGGGAGATTATTTTTGCAGTCGTGCGTGGGCATGAAGTGAACGAAGGTTTCTTTGTAACTTCAGTACTCTTTGCCCTATCGCTACCACCAGACACGCCACTATGGCAGGTTGCACTTGGCATTAGCTTTGGTGTGGTCGTTGCTAAAGAAGTCTTTGGCGGTACAGGTAAAAACTTCCTAAACCCTGCATTGGCTGGGCGTGCGTTCTTGTATTTTGCTTACCCTGCATCTATGTCAGGCGATACGGTATGGACAGCTGTGGACGGCTTTTCTGGTGCAACCCCACTAGGGCAAGCAGCAGTAGGTATCACAGCGGACAAATTTGTTGATGCTTATGGCAATACCCTATCTTGGAGTCAAGCATTCTTAGGGCAAATGCAAGGTTCTATTGGCGAGGTTTCAACCCTTGCGATCATTATTGGCGGTATCGTACTTTGCTATATGAAAATCGCCAGTTGGCGAGTGATTTTAGGTTCTATCATCGGTCTTGTGGTTACTGCCTTTATCTTTAATATGATTGGCGGTGAGAATCCAATGATGGGTCTTGCACCTCATTGGCATTTGGTTGTTGGTGGATTTATGTTTGGTTCAGTATTTATGGCAACTGACCCCGTATCCGCCGCACACACCAACACAGGACGCTGGGCGTATGGACTACTTATCGGCTTTATGACAGTGGTCATTCGTGTGATTAACCCTGCGTTCCCAGAGGGTATCATGCTGGCGATTTTATTCGCTAACTTGTTTGCACCTTTGTTTGATTACTTTGTAACCCAAGCCAACATCAAACGCCAAACAGCACGGAGAATGCATTATGTCTCAAAATGATATTGATAAAGTAAGGGCGAACGACCTTATCACACCAAGTGGTCAAACCAACGACTCTCTACCAGATGAGGTAAAAGCAGACGAAAATGCCAATGACGAAGCAGTGTTAAAGACGAACAACCAAGAATCTAGTATTGCTCAAAGCGAAGATGTGCAAGACAACCAAGCAGATGCTCCGACCCCAAAAAAAGGCGGTAATGGTCAGACTCTAATGGTTGCCTTAATCTTGTGTTTGGTCTGCTCGATTTTGGTATCGGCAGTCGCTGTTGGTTTAAAACCAAAACAACAAGCCAACCAAGCCCTTGACCGCAACAAGAACATCTTGATTGCAGGTGGTTTGGCAGAAGTAACTGCCACAAGCAGTGAAGTTGATGATAAGTTTAAAGACTTTGAGGTTAAGTTAGTCAACCTTGCCACAGGCAAATACGCCACCAGTGAGGAATTATCATCTATGGGGATTGGCGATGTTAGTGCTTATGATGCCAATGCAGCCTCTAAAGACCCAAAACTTAACAATCCGTTAACAGAAGATCCAGCAGGCATCAAGGCAACTCCAAAATTTGCCGAGATCTATGTCAAGCCTGATACAGAAGGCAAGCCAGAGCTTGTGGTACTGCCTGTGCACGGCTACGGTCTTTGGGGCACGATGTACGCTTTTTTGACCTTAGAGGGTGATTTGAACACCATTAAGGGCATTAGCTTTTATGAGCATAAAGAAACCCCAGGTCTAGGTGCACTTGTGGCTGAGCCAAAATGGCGTAATCAGCTGGTAGGCAAGCAAGCCTACAATGAGAACGGTCAAGTGGCTACAGGCGTTGTCAAAGCAGGCACACCCAAGCCAAATCCAAACTATGTAGATGGTGTGAGTGGTGCGACTTTGACCAGTCGTGGTGTGCATAACTTGCTACAATTTTGGCTTGGCGAACAAGGCTATAAGCCATTTTTGGACAATCTGAAAAAAGGAGGGGCATAAAATGGCTAACACCAAAGAAATCTTAACCAAGCCGATATTTAATAACAACCCCATCGCACTACAAATTTTGGGCATTTGTTCGGCACTGGCGGTTACGACCAGTATTAAAAACGCATTGATTATGAGTATTGCCTTGACTTTGGTAACGGCATTTTCTAGCTTTTTTATCTCAATCATTCGCAACAATATCCCATCATCTATCCGTATCATTGTACAGATGGTTGTCATTGCCTCGTTGGTGATTGTGGTTGATCAGATCCTAAAGGCAGTCGCTTATGACACCAGCAAGGCTCTATCGGTATTCGTTGGTCTGATTATCACCAACTGTATCGTCATGGGTCGTGCCGAAGCCTTTGCCATGAGTAATCCACCAATTCCTAGCTTCCTAGATGGTATCGGTAATGGTCTTGGCTACTCAGCAGTGCTGATTTTTGTGGCAGTGATTCGTGAGCTACTGGGCAATGGTTCGCTCTTTGGCATTGAGATTTTAAGCAAAGTTACTGATGGCGGTTGGTATGTGCCAAATGGCTTACTCCTTCTACCACCATCAGCATTCTTTATCATCGCTCTGTTTATTGCCATCATTCGTCTTGGGAAACCAAATCAAGTTGAGCCTGCCGAATTTGTCATCAAGCCAAATTCTAAGGGAGGAGCACACTAATGGGACACTATCTAAATTTATTTATCACTTCGGTGTTTATTGAGAATATGGCACTTGCCTACTTTTTGGGCATGTGTACATTCATCGCCATCTCCAAGAAAGTCTCGACAGCGATCAGTCTTGGCATTGCAGTCATCGTGGTCATGGCAATCACCGTACCACTGAACAACCTGTTGTATCAATTCCTACTAAAAGATGGAGCACTTGCGTGGGCAGGTTATCCTGACATGGATTTATCGTTCCTAGGACTACTCTCTTATATCGCCTTGATTGCAGCGGTAGTACAAATCATGGAGATGTTCTTGGATAAATTCATGCCAAGCCTATATAACGCACTGGGTGTATATCTACCGCTGATTACCGTAAACTGTGCCATCATGGGTGGCGTACTGTTTATGGTGGAGCGAGACTATAACTTTGGCGAGTCCATCGTCTATGGTGTGGGTGCAGGTACTGGCTGGGCACTTGCGATTGCAGCACTGGCAGGTATTCGTGAGAAGCTCAAGTACTCTGATGTGCCAGCACCTTTGCGTGGTCTTGGCATTACCTTTATTACCGTAGGACTGATGTCGCTAGGCTTTATGTCTTTTGGCGGTATGTCGTTATAAGGGGAAAAGAATGGAATTTGGAACAGCAATATTTGGCGTAATAATGTTTACCGCCATTATTATGGGCCTTGCGGTGGTGATTCTCATCGCACGCAGTCGGCTTGTCAGTACAGGCAATGTCAACATTAATATTAACGAAAACCCTGATAATAACATCTCGGTCGAAGCAGGCGGTAAACTTCTACAGACCCTTGCCAATCAAGGCATATTCCTATCATCAGCTTGTGGTGGTGGTGGCACTTGTGGTCAGTGTCGCTGTAAGGTCATCTCTGGCGGTGGTGATATTTTGCCTACCGAAGAAGGTCATTTTACCCAAGGCGAGATTCGTGATGGCATGCGTCTGGCGTGCCAAGTGGCGGTCAAGCAAGACATGGCGATTGAGATTGACCCTGAATTCTTTGATGTTAAAAAATGGGAATGTGAGGTCATCTCAAACGACAATGTGGCAACCTTTATTAAAGAGCTTACCCTTAAAATCCCAGAGGGCGAGGTTGTCCCATTTCGTGCAGGTGGCTATGTGCAACTAGAAGCACCACCACATACCGTGCATTACAAAGATTTTGACATTGACCCAGAGTATCATGAAGACTGGGATAAATTCAACCTATGGCAATACACCTCAAAAGTTGATGAACCTGTGATTCGTGCCTACTCTATGGCAAACTACCCAGAAGAAAAAGGCATCATCAAATTTAATATCCGAATCGCCAGTCCCCCACCTCGTGGTGGCGAAGGCATTCCGCCTGGTAAGATGTCATCTTATGTATTTAGCCTAAAGCCAGGCGATAAGATTACCGTATCAGGTCCTTATGGTGAATTCTTCGCCAAAGACACTAAGGCAGAGATGGTCTTTATCGGTGGTGGTGCAGGTATGGCACCGATGCGTTCGCACATCTTTGACCAACTAAAACGCCTAAAATCTGACCGCAAGATTAGCTTTTGGTATGGGGCTCGCTCCAAGCGTGAGATGTTCTATGTTGAGGATTATGATGGTCTAGCGGCAGAATTTCCAAACTTTACTTGGAATGTCGCCCTGTCCGACCCAATGCCAGAAGACAACTGGGAAGGTTATACAGGCTTTATTCACAATGTTCTGTATGAAAACTACCTAAAAGACCACCCGGCTCCAGAAGACTGTGAGTTCTATATGTGTGGGCCACCGGTCATGAATGCCGCTGTCATCAAAATGCTCAAAGACTTGGGCGTAGAAGATGAAAATATCTTGCTTGATGACTTTGGGGGCTAATAATCAGCTCAAAAAACCTGTCCTATTTGGACGGGTTTTTTATTTCAATCAAAATCATCAAATCCACTTTTCAATCCAAATAAGCAATCTTATTTGCTTGGCGTACTTGATGGGCCTTGGATACCACTTAGTCCATGGGTGTATGAGCAAAGTAAACTTCGTCTCTAAAGAGCTTTTATTATTTTAAGAGAACCAGTGCACCAATATCAGCTTAAACCACCCATTGACTTACGACAATCAAACAAACCATTTGCCACGAACAACATAGACAGCCATTAAATAAAAAAACACCCCAACAGCCATTAGTGTTTGGGGTGTTTTGCTAATCAGTCAGTTTATTAATGATGATGTCCGCCCACACCATGTGCATGACCGTGAGCAATTTCATCTGCGGTAGCAGCACGCACTTCTACAATCTCTACATCAAAGGTTAGCGTCTGACCCGCTAGCGGATGGTTACCATCAACCACCACTTCTTCGTCCGTGACTTCTTTAACGGTAACAAGCATCACATGACCATCATCAGTCTGCGATTGAAATTGCATGCCCACTTCAATATTATCCACACCTTGAAAGTTAGCACGAGGTACAGATTGCACCGCTTCTGCCAAGTATTCACCATAAGCATCGGCTGGAGCAACAGTAACAACGAATTTATCGCCAGCAACTTTACCTTCCATTTGAGCTTCTAAGCCTGCAATGATGTTATGATGACCATGTAAATAAGCCAATGGCTCGCCACGAGACTGGTCAAGAGTTTCGCCTTGTTCATTGGTGAGGGTATAGTTAAACTGAACAATGGTGTCTTTGCTGATTGCTGTCATAAAAGTTTTCCTTTAAAAAGATTCATTGGATAGTGGCATCACTACCACAAACATATTCCCACCCATTATAACAGACTTTTGGCAAATTGTTTGGTAAAATTGCAAAAACCTGCTTTTGTGCTTATCACTTTTAAGCTCACACCAAAAATGCTATGATATACCAAACCAACCATCATGAGAAAATAAAGATGAACTATTTAGTTAATTTTCGCCGTTTTTACGCCCATTTGGTGGATGTATCACTAAGTTTTGTGGCGGGCGAGGATGCACCGATACTGTGGCTACCCACTTGGATAGCAGGTAGCTACATGATTCGTGAGTTTAGTAAAAACATCACTTTGGTGCAGTATGAACATAACGGCAAACTGTGCGACTCTCTCAAGTTATCCAAAAACAGCTATCAGCTGAGCCACATCAAGGCAGGCGATGAGGTCAAGGTGCATTACGAGGTTTACTGTCATGATTTGTCAGTGCGTGCAGCTTTTGTTGATAATACTCGCTTGTTTGGTAACTTTAGCTCACTCTTACTCATGGTGCAAGGGCAGGAAAACAATCTTGCCAATATCACCTTGCAAGTGCCAAATGCTTTTTATGCCAAAAACCCCAACGCAACGCTTGCTTGCGGTCTTGGTCATACCAAGCATAGTGATGATGATTTGGTATCTTACCAGCTTTCTCCCATAACCGCCTTTGAATGCTATGATTATCCTTTTGAGATTGCCAGTCAAGATGAGTTTGATTTTGTGGTGCATGATGAGCATGGCACAGCTTTATCACACCGCTTCTTTATTGCAGGCAAGCATCGTGGCAATCTTGAGCGTCTAAAAACAGATGTCGCCAAAATCTGCCAAACCTACCTAGATGAACTGGGTACAGCCCCTTTTAATGACTATACCTTCATGACAATGATTACAGGCAGTGATTATGGTGGATTAGAACACATCAATTCAACCGCCCTAGTCAGCCCACGCACCGACCTGCCCACCGCCTTTGAACCTGCCATACCAAGCGATGATTATCAGCGGTATTTGGGTCTGTGTAGCCATGAATATTTTCACGCATGGTGGGTTAAGACTGTGCGACCTGATGTCATGATGACAACAACCCTGCAAACAGAAGCTCCTACGCCATTATTATGGGTGTTTGAAGGCTTTACCAGTTATATTGATGACCTTATGTTGCTACGCTCTG
Organism: Moraxella haemolytica; assembly: GCF_030177935.1. Classification (NCBI taxonomy): domain Bacteria; kingdom Pseudomonadati; phylum Pseudomonadota; class Gammaproteobacteria; order Moraxellales; family Moraxellaceae; genus Moraxella; species Moraxella haemolytica. The sequence goes on along the minus strand of NZ_CP089974.1, from coordinate 414,677 downwards.
GCGTGATTGACAAAATCTCTTATTTAAACCGCTTAACAGCAGCAATCAATCGCTACTATCAGACTGAAGGTAGGGATTTGCAAAGCGTTGCAGAATCTAGCTTCGATGCGTGGATTAAGCTATATCGTGCTGATGAAAACTACACCAATCAGGGCGTCAGTTATTATAATAAAGGGACACTGATTGCCTTGTTGCTTGATTTAACCCTTATTAAGCACTCAAATGGAAAGTATCGCTTGTTCGATGTCATTAAAGCCTTCTATCAAAAAGCCCTTGCCCAAGATAACAAGCGATTTGGCATGACACATGAAAACTTAGGCGAGGTCATCACAGGCTTTATTCCTTATGCGGTATGGCAATCATTCTTTGATGATTATGTGGTTGGTCGTGTCGCCTTGCCAATTGAAGAGATGTTAAGCGACATTGGCATCACCATTCAAGCTCAAACCACCCAAAAGCCTTGGGGTATGACTTGTGATGAATCTGGTGTAGGATTGACCGTCAAGCATTTGGTGCGTCACGGTGCAGCAAGTTTGGCAGGTATATCTACAGGCGATGTCATCATCGCCATAGATGGTATCAAAGCCAACCAAAAACAGCTACAAACCGCAAGCAAACATCAATCTTGTCACCACCAAAGTGTCAGCATACACGCCTTTCGCCGTGATGAGTTGATGATATTTGAAGTAGGCTTCGACACCTATGAATATCGTCAATTTACATTACAAGAAAACCGTCCAAACCAATGGCTTGGTTAAACTTGATTTTCAAGCCGTCCACTTTACGATAAAGCGGACGGTTTTAAAGGTTTTGATGAATAAGCACCTTTATTTGTCTTGTGCCTTTTGTGAGAAGCGGTAACTCTTTTGTTGTGTTTTATGCGACCGCTTGGCTTATTTTTGGGATTTGATGAGCCATTATCAAGGGTGCTAAGACCTAAGCAAGCCATTGTTTGTTTATCCATGGTAATTTCATAAGATTCGCCCACACCGAGCTGACAGCCACCCCAAGCCAGCGACCACACGCCAATCTGGTAACGAATAAGCCTAAGACACGGCAGACCCACATGAGCAACCATGCGGCGAACTTGGCGGTTTTTACCTTCATAAATGGTAATGGAAAGCCATGCCGTTGGTATTGCTTTTCGTTCACGAATGGGTGGGTTTCGCTCCCATAGGTTAATGGGCAACTCATCTAGCAGTCGCACCTGACAAGGTAGCGTCCTACCATCTTTTAGCACAACCCCTTGTTCTAACTGTGCTATCTGCTCAGCAGTCGGATTATTCTCTACCTGCACCAAATAAGTCTTACCAAACTTTTTTTCGCCGCCTTTGTGCATTGGCGTGGTGATGGCATGATTAATACCACCGCTGTTGGTTAAGATAAGCAGACCTTCACTATCTTTATCCAATCTCCCTGCGACACGCAAACTCTTATCATCAAAAAAATCCGCCAAAGTCTGCATCTGGTCATGCTCTTTACGAAATTGACTATGCACCCCATACGGCTTATTAAACAAAACCAACTTTTCCATCACCAATTAAACCAACACGCTTATAAAATCAATAAAAAACCAGATGATAGTTTAACATCATCTGGTTTTGATTGCTTGGACAAATCACCCAAACTGAATTTTCCAAACTTAATTTTCTAAATTCAGCCCTTAAGCCTAACAAGTCATGGACAAATCCATCAATTATTTTTTGTCAGTCTTAGCCTCTGATGCTTGATTGGCTTGTGCTTTTTTGGTTGCTTTACTGGTGGGTGCGTTACCCACTGCTGCAATTTGCTCGCCTGCTTGAGATAAAGTAAACTCAATACGGCGGTTCTGGAAGCGACCTTGTTCGGTAGCATTTGAGGCTACTGGGTGGTCATAACTGGCACCTTCAATGCTAAGACGCTCAGCAGGCACACCTTTTGATACCAGATAATCACGGACAGCGGCAGCGCGCTGTTCTGATAGTGTTTTGTTATATTCATGCGATGCTTGATTGTCAGTATGACCGATAATTTTTAGGGTCAGCTCTGGCAGGTCTGCCATTTTCATGGCTGCCAAATCAAGGATTTCTTTGTTCTCGGCGGGGATTTCGTCTGAATCAACCTCAAAGTTGATGATTTGTAGGTTTAAAGCACGAATAATATCATCAGTCGCTGTTTTATCGCCAAGTCGAGAGATAATCTCTTTAGCTGAATTGATACTTTCTGCCACAGCCGCCGCAATATCAAGTTTTGGCTCTACTTCTACAGTAAAGTCAGTCGGCAAAATACCCTTAGCACCATCAATTAACTTTTGAATATCGGCTTCATTAGCTGCATTAAAGCGAATGACCTTATCAGCGATGCTCACGCTTGAGCTTGGCACACCTTTCATTAAACCCAAGATGGCAGGCAGATGCTCTGCTGTTGGCATGGTATCAGAATAGCCAGTTGCTGTTTGTAACTTGCATTTATCAACACCAAACACACCTGCAATGGCGATGCGGATACTACCAAGAACACTTTCTGTACCTGCCTGACCATGACATGAATAGATGGCATCGCCAGTCTCATCAACAGCAATATTTAAAGTGGCAGGCGTAGCATCTGTTGCCACAGTGGTTGTAGGAGCTGACTCGACTGGTTTTTCAGCAGGGGCAGCTACAGGCACTGGTCTGTCTTGGCAGCTGCGTAGTAGCAACCATGCCAGACCTGCCAAAATGATTAGTCCAATGATTGGTAATAAGCTCTTTAAGAAACCGCCCTTTTCTTGCTCATCATGCCCCATGTGCGTGGTTGTTACAGGTTTGGCTGCAATGGTTTCAGGAGCGACTTTTTGTGGCTCAACAGGCTTGGCGTCCAACTGGCTTGCAACGCTCTTTCCACCAAATAAACCAACAGGCAATAAGGCATACGCCCATGATGGAACAAGTGAGCTAAACGCAGATGAATTGTCTTTTAAAAACACTGGCAAAACAGCAGCGCCCGACAGCTCTTTTAGCTTTTGTAGGATAAGTGGTGCTGATACAGCGGTTAAGGTACTGGCGGTTGTTGCAGGTAGGTTAAACTCGGTTGCTAGTTTGTCATTGAGACTGGTGGCGTGATTGACATCGTTGTCATTAAACACCACATCAAAAACAGTACGACCATTATCTAAATCCACAGGACTTAGTGCCAATAGGCGATTATATACAGCTTCATCTGCTAGGCGTGAGACAAAGATGGCGTAGAATGCAGAAAGTAGTTTTGATTTGGTGGTATTATCGCCTGCGTGAGTTGCAGTCGCTGCTAAAACATGCGGAGTAACCGATTGGGAAAGGGTATTGATAAGACTCATAAAAACTCCAGTGGATTGATTTGGCGTATTCATATTATTAGTGTATTTAACAAACAATTCCACACACCGCTAAAAATACACTGTGCAGGAACAAATTTTTTAATATCGCTATTGTGACTTAACTTTCGCCAATAATAAAGGGCTGGCAACAATACTCAAACAAAACTATCATCAATCTCAATATAAAGTCGCTTTTTTTACACAAAAGCTGTACCGCACTCCATTGGTTATCTAAATATCTTTTGGCTACATCAGCTTATCTGGCTTGTTTTTTGGTATTGCAAGTTTGCAATTTGCCAAATTGATTTAACCTGTTATACTTATACTATTTACTTATGCTCTTTCTACTTGGCAGTCTTTTTATCATTATGCCAATATTTAGCCAATTTATTTTCCAGTACCAGTAACACCACATGAACCATACCACCGCTATCATCGCCATTACCGTCATCATTAGCCTGCTTGCATGGCAAAACAGAAACATCATGGGACGGCTGATTTTTGACCCCATTTCGGTCAGTCGTTTTAAACAATATGACCGTTTTATCACGCATGGCTTTATTCATGCCGATGGCATGCACTTATTATTTAATATGTTTACGCTGTACTTCTTTGGTCGTGTGATTGAGCGTTTTTATATCGCCAAGTTTGGCTCTTTAGGTTTTGTGGCATTTTATGTGCTATCCGTCATCGTTGCCATCATACCCACTTATCTAAAAAACAAACATAACACTCGCTACCTAAGCCTTGGTGCATCAGGGGCAGTATCAGCGGTACTGTTTAGTTTTGTTTTGTTTGCACCGTGGGAGACTTTGTATTTCTTTGGTGTTTTACCAATCCCTGCCATTATTTTTGCTGTACTATATACCGCTTATAGTCTCTATGCTGACCGCCGTGGCATGGGTAACACCAACCATTCAGCACATCTATTCGGTGCTGCCTTTGGTGTCATCGCCACCATCGCTATAGAACCTGCGTTGTTACTGCACTTTATAAATGCCCTATTAAGACCAAACTTTTAACGGTGTGATCAGATAGAATACTGTTTATAGCAGTGTTGATAATAATGCTTAAAGCGTGATTTTTTGCATTGGTATTGAACAATAAATCTTTAAAAAACAATTTGGCTGATATATTTTGATATGATTTACGACATTATTGGCGACATACATGGTCAAGCAGACAAGCTACAAGGGCTGTTAAGTCAGCTTGGCTACCAGCATGATGGCACAAGCCACATCGCCCCGCCCAATCACATGGCGATATTTGTTGGCGATTTGATTGACCGTGGGCAATTACAGCTTGAGACGCTAAGCATTGTTTTTGATATGCTAGATAATCATCAAGCCTTAGCCGTCATGGGTAATCATGAATATAATGCCATCGGTTATGCCTCAACCGATCAAGCAGGCAAGCAAATCTATACACCCACCCCACGCCAAAATGAAGTACATCGGGCTTTTTTGGACGCTGTTGGCGAAGGTTCGCCACGCCATCGGTATTGGCTGTCTCGCTTTTTTGAGTTACCGCTTTGGCTTGAATTTGATGCATTCATTGTCGTTCACGCCTGCTATGATGCCCGTGCTATTCAAGCACTTACTCCCCATCTGTATAATGGGCGACTAAGCCAAAATAACTTTGAAAAACTGCCCAAAGAGACTCACCACCACATCTTAAAACTGTTGGCAGGCTTGCAGACAACACTACCTAATGACATCTACATCAAAGATAGCATGGGTCATCTTAGACAAGATATCCGCATTCGCTGGTGGGAGAACGACCTAAAACAGCCCATCGTTAAGTTATCTGCTGCCAGTAACTGCGACATATCCGACCTACCTGATGATTTGGTCTGTCCGATTGATTTTTATCTAAGCACAACCAAACCCATTATCATCGGACATTATTGGCTGACAGGCGAACCCCTGCCTTTATCTTCTCAAGTTGTCTGCACTGACTATTCGGCAGGTAAAGATGGGTATTTAACCGCTTATCAATTTGACACAGACAACCCTACCATTAGCTTAAATAATTTTGTACAGTTTATTGGTTAATACAACACACTGCCAAGTCGTTCACCAAAAACAGCGATTTATCCCCTTTGGCATGAATGACATCAATTTTTCGCTAACTTTGTGTAAAACTTTGATATAATAAATCGCTTCATAGCACCATTTTTAAGGAAAAAAATATGTCTAGCCAAGCACAACCTGCACCCATCGCCTCGCCAGATGGCATACCTAAAGTTGGCATCATCATGGGCAGTCAGTCAGACTGGGCAACCATGATTGAAGCCGCTCAAGTACTTGCCGACTTTGGCGTGCCTTTTGAGTGTCAGGTCGTCTCAGCACATCGCACCCCTGACAAGCTTTTTGACTATGCCAAATCAGCCAAAACTCGTGGGCTGTCCATCATCATCGCAGGGGCAGGCGGTGCAGCACATCTGCCAGGTATGTGTGCTAGCCAAACAGATTTGCCTGTGCTTGGCGTACCTGTCAAATCAAGCACACTTTCAGGTTGGGATAGCTTGCTTTCTATCGTTCAGATGCCTCGTGGTGTCTCGGTCGGTACGCTTGCCATCGGTGGGGCAGGTGCATATAATGCAGGATTGCTCGCTGTGCAAATGCTTGCCATCACTGATGAAGCATTGGGCAAAAAGTTAAGTGAATTTCGCACCAAGCAGACCCAATCTATCCTAGATAACCCAACGCCTGGCATTATCAATTAAAACACAAATAATCGTCCCACCTAGGGGCGATTTTGCTTAATATTTAGTCACTTATCCGTTAAACAATCAAGCAATCATCAACACCACAAACAAGTTACGCACAAGGTTAAAAGGTTTACTATGACAACACTCGCCCCCATTCGCACCATCGGCATCTTCGGTGGTGGTCAGCTTGGTCTTATGCTAGGTAATGCTGCTCGCCCCTTAGGCATCAAGACGGTATTTTTAGAAGACGCACCCAATCCGCCTGCATCACTGGCAGGGCAAGTCTACACAACCGCCCAATTTGATAACTTCGCCAAAGCGTGCGACCTTGTTACCCTAGAGTTTGAGAACACGCCTTTAGATGTCGCCCAACGCCTAGAACAGCAGACACTTTATCCACCATCACAAGCATTATTCATCGCCCAAGACCGCCTAAACGAAAAAAATCTGTTCAATAAACTGGGCATCACTACCGTGCCATTTTTGGCGGTCAACTCCCAAGACGAATTACAACAAGCCTGTGATGAACTAGGACTACCCTTAGTACTAAAAACCTCTCGGGGTGGCTATGATGGCAAAGGACAATTTGTCATCAAGACAGCTGACGACATCAACACCGCTTGGGGCGAGCTTGGTCAGGCGTGTGCGACTGCCCCACTCATCGCTGAAGGCTTCATCAACTTTAGTCGAGAAGTCTCCATCATCGCTGTGCGTTCACAAAGTGGTGAGATTCGCTACTATCCTCTTGTAGAAAATATCCATAAAGATGGCATTCTTGCCAAAACCATCGCTCCTGCCCCAGACGCCCAACACCTAACCAGTCAAGCCCAAGAAAACATCAAAAAATTGCTTGAACATCTCAACTATGTCGGTATTTTAACCTTAGAACTCTTTGTAACAGAACACGGACTGATTGCCAATGAAATCGCCCCACGAGTACATAATTCTGGGCATTACAGCATTGAAGGGGCGGTGTGTAGCCAGTTTGAAAATCACATGCGTGCAGTGGCAGGCTTACCGCTTGGCGATACCAGCATGATTAAGCCATCTGTGATGCTCAATGTGATTGGCAGCTATCCAAATTTACAAGAAATCCTTGCTATTGATGGCGTGTACTTTCATCACTATCACAAAGATGAAAGAGAAGGTCGTAAAATCGCCCACATCACCATCATGCCAACCGACAGCGACCAACTAGACGAGACAGTAGCAAAGGTTGTGTCATTGCTACCAAATAAGCTAGGTCTGGATAACTAAGACCCAACTAACGATAATTAGCCTTGCTTTTGGCGTGTTGTCATTGCCTGTTTATAGTCATTTGTATGTTGTATCAGACGACAAAGGCTTATTTCATACTTTATCTGTAGTCATGAGCCAATAAAACAGGCTGACAACCCCATCAAGTCATCAAACGCCACAGCATACATTACCAAGCTAGTACCAGACATCATACCAAGCACCGCACCATGAAAATCTACATAGACGCAGACGCACTCCCCATCATCGCCAAAGAACTCATCATTAAGGCTGCCAATCGCACAGGTGTAGAAGCCATTTTTGTGGCAAATCGCTTTATTAAATTACCCCCATCTCCCCGGTTGCACATGATTGTGGTTAATCAAGGTTTTGATAAAGCCGATGAATATATCGTCAGCAATGCCAATCAAGGCGATTTGGTCATCACAAGCGACATTCCACTTGCTAACGATGTACTGGGCAAAAAAGCAAAGGTTTTAACCAGTCGTGGCGAAGAATTCACTTTAGACAACATCAAGCCCAAACTAAACGCAAGAGATTTCATGGAAACCTTGCGTGGAACAGGCGTACTAGACCCAAAACAGATGGGCGGTCAAAAGCCTTATGGCGATAAAGACAAACAGGCCTTCGCTAATGGACTAAATAGACTGGTAATCAGCAGTGGTGGTAAAGGTTGATTCAGCTTCAAGATACCACTTAAATTTTAGCAACACAAATATGCAAAAAACCACAAAAACCTCAAGCACAATGACAAAAAATTTGGCATAATAAAACTCATATTTTGCCACCTAAACACACTCTCATGCTAGAAACTTGGACCAAAGAAGTCGCACTACAACGCCTACTCGCCCTAACCTTGCTTACCATCTTAATCCTCTTATGTTTTCAGATAGTCAAGTTTTTTATTTCGCCTGCCATTTGGGGGGCGATTTTGGCGTATATCACCTTTCCCTTGTACCGATTTTTTCACAAAAAGGTTCATCTTAGCCCAACGCTAAGTGCACTCATTATGACGGTTGGCATCTCTTTGGCAATCGGCGTACCACTGGTGGCAGGTGTTTTTTTCTTACAGCAAGAAGTCATCAGTTTTTATAGCATGGCAATTCATCGCTTGCAGGCAGGCTACATTGATTTACCCAACAACATCAAAAACCTACCTGTCATCGGTCAGCAGATTAAAAATATCCTATGGGAAATCAATAAAGACCCAGAAGCATCAATGACAGCAGTGCGTACATGGGTGCAGTCGCATCTATACTATGGCAAGATGGCATTTGATGCCATACTAAAAAATCTTGCCAAACTTGGCATGGCTTTAATGACTTTATTTTTCTTTTATCGAGACGGTCATATTCTAATGAAGCAAATTCGCCAAGCCATGCGAAACATCATCGGCGACCGCATTGATAACTACATTGACTCTGTAGGAGCAACAACACAGGCTGTCATTTATGGTATCGGTCTTACAGCAGTGGTACAAGCCCTACTAGCAGGAGTGGGCTATGCGATAGCAGGAGCACCAAACCCCATCTTACTTACCGTCATTACCTTTGTGGTGGCACTCATTCCTTTTGGTACGCCATTTGCTTGGGGTGGTGTCGCTTTATGGCTACTGTCGCAGGGTCATACCACCGAAGGCATCGGACTTGGCTTATGGGGAATATTGGTGATTAGCTGGGTGGATAATCTGATTCGCCCTATCGTAATTAGTGGTGCAACCAAGATTCCTTTTATCATCATCTTTATTGGGGTGCTTGGTGGATTGACAGCGTTCGGATTTGTGGGGTTATTCATCGGTCCTGTGGTGCTTGCCATTGGACTTGCCGTATGGCGTGAATGGGTAAGTCAGCACAAAAATGAAATCTTCGCCAAAAAAGATGGCGAACTCGTTGTAGGTGATGGTGCAGGACTTTTGGTTGATACCAATCCTAAGCACACACCAGATGATGGTCATTAGCCAGCAACCAGATAAGAGTATTGACACCATGATTACCATCATCGCTGATGAAAATATTGCCAATCTAGATAACTATCTTGTTCATCATGACATTCGTCTCATCAAAATGAAAGGGCGTTGCATTAATCAAGTCGCTCTTGATGAACACCAGCCTGACGCTTTATTTGTTAGGTCGGTAACCCCCATCAACCCACAAACCATCAGCGATTTTGGTAAGATTCGCTTTATCGGTTCAGCAACCATCGGCACTGACCACATTGATATTGATTATCTACACCGTAAGGGTATCTGCTTTGCCAATGCTCAAGGATCAAGCAAGCACTCGGTCGCTCAATATGTCATCTGTGCCATCTTGCACCTACGCTCACACTCGATTGACACACCCACCACTCTTGGCATTATCGGGCTTGGCAATATTGGTAGCACCCTTGCCAAATACGCACAGGATTTGGGCTGGCAGGTATTAGGATATGACCCTTATCTACCAAAATCACAGTTAAATAACAGCGAATTGTACGAACTGTTGGCACAAAGCGACATCGTCTCCATACACACACCACTCACCCACACAGGCGATTATCCAACGCATCAATTATTTGATAAAACCGTCTTATCTCACCTAAAAAGCCACGCCATACTGATTAATACCGCTCGTGGCGAGATTATCAATCAGGCGGATTTACTGCTTACCATTGCCGACAAAAAGCTACGCACAGCCTTAGATGTCTTTCCATACGAGCCTAGCATTGATGCGGTATTACTTAATCAGATTAGCCTTGCTACACCACACATCGCAGGCTATACGATTGAAGGTAAAATGCGTGGTACAGACATGATTTATCAAGATTTTTGCAAAGCATTTGATTTACCAATCATACAAAACCTTGAAGCCTTGCTACCACCTAATTGTTATCATTGGGCAAACTTTAAAAAAAGTGTCACACAAGACAGTCAAAGCACGCTAAGATATTTTTATGATATATACAAAGATGACCAAAGTCTAAGAGCGGTCAATAAGGACGGTGTATCCGCCCAAGATTTTGATGCCCTACGCAAGCACTATGCTCTACGCCACGAATGGCAATACTAAATCATATTTTTAAATCAATATTTTCATCATGACATATCAACCCACCCAAAGCCTAGTCCACGCCCAAAAGCGTGCCGTCCTGCTTGCCAAGATTCGCCAGTTTTTTTCCGATAAAGGCGTCCTTGAAGTTAGCACCCCATTACTGTCTCATGCAGGCAACACCGATGTATTCATTGATTCTGTATCCGTCAATTTTCATCAAGCAGGTAAGGCAACAACAGGCTATCTACACACTTCACCAGAGTTTGCGATGAAACGCCTACTTGCCACTTGGCAAGTACCGATTTATCAGATATGCCCTGTCTTTCGAGATAATGAGAGTGGTCATAAACATAACATTGAGTTTACCATGCTAGAATGGTATCGCCCACACTTTGGGCTTGATGAGCTTGCCTGCGAGCTTGGGGAGCTCATCAGCTTGGTATTTAATCAACCCATCGCACTCAAAAAAATAAGTTACCGCCAAAGTTTTGAATCACTAGGCATCCACCCTTTTTTAAGCAGTATTGATAAGATGCGCGATTGTGCCAAAGCACACAACATCACACTAGACATGGGTGATGACAGACAAGGTTGGCTTGATTTATTATTTAGTCATTTGGTTGAGCCACATTTGGGCAAAGATGCACCAACTTTGGTAACAAACTACCCGCCTGCTACCGCCGCTCTTGCCAAAACCGCCCATGATGATGAGGGCTTTCTAGTCGCCAAAAGATTTGAATTGTATATCAACGGCATAGAAATCGCCAACGCCTACGATGAGCTAGCATCAAGCGATGAACTGCTGGCACGCTTTTATGCAGACAACGCTGAGCGAGAGAGATTAGGTCGCCCCATCATGCCGATTGACATGAACATGGTGCGTGCCTGCGATGATTTGCTGCCATGCAGTGGTATCGCCTTGGGTGTGGACAGACTGCTGATGGTGAGTGCCAATCTATCTGATATCACACAAGCCATCGCCTTAACTACTGAGCGTGCTTGATACAAATAGGTGGTTTATTTTAATCAACTGATGCCTTATCTGGTGGTAGCCCTAGCAGTTTTTTCGCCCAATCAATGACAGGCAAGTCCACCATCTCACCCTGAACTGAGAACACCGCCCGCCCTGTTTCTTTATGTGTCGCCAATACTTTTTTGGCAAAATTCATCACCTCATCGCTAGGGGCGGTGGCACGCTGTACAGGGATAACTTGATTTGGGTGTATGAGCAACTGTCCGCCAAAACCGAACTCTTTGGCATATCGAGCAAATCTCTCCACACCCTGCCCATCATGAAAATCTGCAAAAATCGTCTCAATCGGTGCGGATAACTGATTGGCAACCGAATGCAGTAGCAGTTCTGTGCGGATTTTATCAAACACCACTTTCGCTGATGGCGTTTTTGGTAGTAAGCCTAACGACTTGCTCAAATCCAAACAGCCATAAGTCATGGCAAATAGCCCTGTAGCGGTAGCAATCTGCGGAATGTTTAATACGCCCTTAGCCGTCTCAATCACAGCAATGATAGGCAACGATGTCGCCTGATGCACAGCGGTAACAGACAAGGCAGATTCCGCCTTTGGTAGTAGCACGCCCTGCACATGATTTAGATCATTTAATAGCTCAATATCATGAGCATAATCATAAGTATGTGCCGCATTGATACGCAACCAATACGGCCGATTACTTTGGCGATCAAAATCCTTTAGGTTGGCACGCACCTTTGCTTTATGGCTTGACTCTACAGCATCCTCTAAATCAATGATGATGTGGGTCGCACCACTATCCATAGCCTTAGCCACTCTATCTAAGCGAGTGGCAGGGACGAACAGATAAGTTGAAAAGCAGGCTAATTGCATGAAGCCTCCCCAAAAAACTCATCAATATAGCCAGTCGGCATATCAGATAGAGTATATCGCCAATTTGGGTTTTTATCTTTATCAATCAGCAAGGCTCGCACACCCTCTTTAAAGTCGCCCTTTTCTACGCAGGCAGTACCGATGATGGTCTCTAGGTCAAAGATTTGGCGTAATGAATGGTCTTTTTTACCAGTTTTTAGGTCATGATAAATTTTAAAGGTAATCGCCTTAGTTGTATCCGAACCATGATTATACAGTGCTATGGCAGATTTAATGAACTCATCATCACCTTGATAATCCTTTAAAGCCTTATCAATATCCGCCAAACTTCCTGCATTCATCAGTGTATTGATGTCATCAAACGCATTTAACAATCCGCTGTCTGCTAGGATAGAGATGTCGTGAAATTCATTCAAACAAGCTGATAACAAATGGTGATTGGTTGCATTATCCTGAAAGTCAATTTGGCAAAGATGGGTTAATACATCGTCAAATCGCTCATGACTAACCGCAAAATCCGCCACACCAAAAGCATAAGCATCCGCCCCTGTAAACCTTGCACCTGTCAAGCCCAAAAACAACCCAACCTTGCCTGCCAAATGGTTTAAAAAATAAGACGCTCCTGCATCAGGAAACAATCCAATAGACACCTCAGGCATTGCCATCAGCGTATTTTGGGTAACAACTTTATGGCTAGATGCAGTAAACAGCCCCATACCGCCACCCATCGTGATGCCATGCCCCCATACCAAAATTGGCTTAGGATAAATGTGCATGGCGTACATCAGCCCATATTCATGCGTAAAAAATTCGTGAGCAGTTGTACCGTCCGTATCGCCATACAGTGCCTTGATATCACCTCCTGCACACAGCCCCTTCTCGCCAGCTCCATGTAGCACAATCATCGCCACCGACTCATCATCTCGCCACATATTTAACAGCTCATGGGTACGCTTGACCATCGCTAGGTTCTGGGCGTTTAGAGCTTTTGGGTTGTTCAATGTAATCACAGCAACCGCCTTGCCTTGCGTAGTAGGCATCAAGCGAAATAAAACAAAATCCGTCATAACCGCTCCTTATTCATTCATATCAATCTTATTCATCAGTGCCAATTTAGCATAACAGATTTTATGGGGGCAATCAATGATAAGGCACCCAAATACATGAATTGGCAATTTTAACTTTGTATTTTGATGGTTTTTACCTATAATATAAAGCAAGAACATAAAGCAAGTAACACAACAAGCACCCCATAGGATTGCCCATGTATTTTTTATTATCTCCTGCCAAAAACCTAGATGAAAAAACTGCCCTGCCCATTGATGTTAGCGACCATCTTAGCCAGCCTTCTTTGATTGAGCACGCCATTGATTTAATGAAGACACTCAAAACCAAAGATGTCTTAGACTTACAAGAATTAATGCACATCTCTGCTAAGATTGCCGAGCTTAATGTCGCAAGAAATGCCGATTGGGCATACCCTTTTAATAACTTGGCTAAACCAGCCGTCTATCTGTTTGATGGCGATGTCTATACAGGTTTGGACGCTTATTCACTAAATAAAGATGAAATCTTATACCTAAATAAGCACTTAGGCATCTTATCAGGGCTGTACGGACTGCTAAAACCACTTGACAATATGCTCGCCTACCGCTTGGAGATGGGCACAAAATTAAAAACGCCAAACGCTGACAACCTTTATCAATACTGGGGTGATACCATCACCGACCTAATCAATGAGCGTATCCAACAAAGTGGTTCTAATGTACTCATCAATCTTGCTTCCACCGAATACTATGGAGCAGTCAAGCCCAATAAAATAGACGCCACCATCATCACACCAAAATTTTTAGATCAAAAAAATGGGCAATATAAAATCATCAGTTTCTATGCCAAAAAAGCTCGTGGCATGATGGTAAACTATGCCTGTACACACAATATCACAGACCCCAATGAACTCAAAAACTTTGATACAGACGGCTATTATTTTGATGAAAACGCAAGCAGTGATGACGAATGGGTATTTAAAAGAGCTGAACGGACATAATCCATCATTCAACCAATCAACATCATCACAAAACAAAAAATCCCTGCCATGTAGCAGGGATTTTTATCAGATTCACATCAAAGCCGATTAAGCATCGATGGCCTGAATGGCGGTCAAGGCGATGGTATAAACAATATCATCTACCAAACAGCCACGAGACAAGTCATTGACAGGCTTATTAAGACCCTGAAGCATTGGACCTACACTGATTACATTACCTGTACGCTGTACCGCCTTATAGGTGGTATTGCCTGTATTTAGATCTGGGAAGATAAAGACATTTGCCTCGCCTGCTACTACAGAATTAGGAGCTTTTTGTTTGCCCACAGATGGCACACAAGCTGCATCAAACTGCAAAGGGCCATCTACTTTTAAATCTGGTGCTTTTTCACGCACGATGGTCAGAGCGTTTTTAACCAAATCCACATCCTCGCCTGCACCAGAGTTCATGGTTGAATAGCTGATGAGTGCAACTTTTGGGTCAATGCCAAAGGCTTTGGCGGATTCTGCTGATTGAATGGCAATTTCAGCCAACTGCTCGGCAGTCGGATTTGGATTGACCGCACAGTCGCCGTATACCACTACAGAATCAGGCAGTAGCATAAAAAACACACTCGATACTAAGCTGTACTCAGGAGCGGTCTTAATCAGCTGGAATGCTGGGCGAATGGTATCTGCGGTCGTATGTACCGCACCTGAAACCAGACCATCTACATCGCCAACTTGTAGCATCATTGTGCCTAGATAAACAGAGTCCTCCAAAGCAGATTTTGCACCTGCTTCATCAATCTTACCCTTACGGCGCTCTACCATCGGAGCAACATATTTATCAAGAATGGTTGTGGGGTCAATGATTTCTATGTCGTCAGGCAAAGTTACGCCATGCTCGTCCGCCACCGCACGAATCTTGTCAGGATTGCCAAGTAGCACACATTGAGCAATGCCACGAGACTGGCAAATCGCTGCAGCTTCGATGGTGCGTGGTTCATCGCCTTCTGGTAGGACAATGCGTTTTTTGGCGGCTTGTGCTTTTTTGACCAATTCATGGCGAAATGCTGATGGAGATAGATTTTTTGCACGAGTGCTTGGCTTGATAAGAGCCGTCAGTTCACCATCTTCGCTCACTTGCCCAATAACACGCTCAGCAAACTCTGCCTTAGCAATATTTAACAGTGCTTCATTATCACCTACCAAAATCACATCAGCATCAAGTGCTTTTGCCAAGTCGCCATTCACACGGCTAGCGTACGAATGCTGAAGGCTGATGCCTTTCACTAGCTGAATGTCATCGCCATTTTCTTGAACTTTGGCATATACAAGCTCAAGCAAATCGTCCAAGTTTTTGTTTGCTAAGGCGGATTCAAACTCAGACTGCCCAAAAGTCGCTAATGGATCAAAGGCAACTTTGTCCGCTTTGGCAATCAAGCCGTCAAGATTAACATCTTGTACTGGTACTAATAAAATTGTCGTCATAATCATTCCTTAAAAATACCAATCACAAACCCAAAGCAACTTTCGTCTCTTTGGCGATTTGGAATTCTTCATCGGTTGGGATTACCCAAAACTCAAAGGTGGAATCTGCAGCATGAAAACTACCCTCTGCACCCAATCTCAAGGCTGCATTTTTATCGCTGTCAATTTTTGCACCGATGTGTTTTAGATGACTGATGATTTTTTCACGCATGGCAGTACCATTCTCGCCCACACCACCTGTAAAGGCAATCCCTGTTAGTTTTGGCAAAGCAGCGGTCAGACCAAGTAGGTATTTGGCGGTGCGATAAGCAAACATATCCAGTGCCAATGAAGCATCGGCATTGCCCTCTGCGTCAGCCTGCTCAAGGTTACGCATGTCATTTGATATGCCAGAAACGCCTAGCAGACCACTTTTTTTGTTCAGTAGTGTATCAATCTCTTCAATAGACAGACCTAAGGTGCGATGCAAATGAATGTGCATACTTGGGTCAATATCCCCCGATCTAGTGCCCATCATCAAGCCCTCTAACGGCGTGATACCCATAGAAGTATCTAAGCTCTTACCATCATAAATCGCTGTAGCAGAACAGCCATTACCCAAGTGAGCCACAATCCAACCATGCTCGCCTGCCGCCTCTGTCAGCTCGCTAGCACGGCTTGATACATAGGCGTGCGATGAGCCATGAAAGCCGTAACGACGGATTTGATGCTCGGTATACAATTCCTTTGGAATGGCGTAGCGATAAGCGTGCTCAGGCATACTTTGATGGAACGCAGTATCAAAAATTGCCACCTGTGGCAAATCTGGATAGATGGCAGATATCGCCTTGATGCCTGCTGCATTAGCAGGATTGTGCAGTGGTGCTAGCGTCGCTAGTGATTCAATCGCCTCTAGCACCTCTTGGGTGATGATGGTCGCTGATTTAAACTTATCACCACCATGTACCACACGATGACCAACCGCTACAGGCTTATACTCACTGATTAGGTCATTTAAGATGATTTGTAGAGCTTCGGCATGAGCACCTGAATTTGGAATATTGATTTGGGTTTTATTACCATCTAGGTCTTTGTGCTTGATACGAGCATCGCTATTGCCCAATGCTTCTGCCAAACCTTCGATACGGCTTTCGCCATCTTCGCTGATGAGTGCATATTTAATAGATGAAGAACCGCAGTTAAGCACTAAGGTTGGATTATTTAATGACATTATTTATTTCCTTATCCTGAATTTGGATGGGTAGAAAATCTTAGAGCTTGTATCGCCAAATATTAGGAATACAAGCCCCAAGAAAGCCAAATGCTTTCTTTGGCATTATAGCAATAAATCACCCAAAAGTCTTTAGCAAATCTTACCAAACCCTGTCAGTGATTATCAAGATACCACCAACTTTTTTCCTTTAAATTCATCATCTTAGACTAATTTTTTGAAAATTAATTGGTATTTGGTTAAAATTTAGGTAAAATAATTTTTCAATTCGTAACAAAAAAATCAACCATGAAAGCCACTTTAATCCCTACCTTACTCTGCACACTTCTTGCCATCAGCCTGACTGCTTGTGGTCAAAAAGGGGCATTATACTTACCCGAAAAACCCCAAACAATCCCAACTACCCAAACCCAAGAACAATCAGCCGCCACCAGCCCAAACGATTACTAATCGGCTTAAATACTCTCACTTAGTTATCGGCATATTAACGCTTGATACAAATAACCTGCCAACTCCGATCACTTTTATTATTTTATTACTTTTTATTTTTTTTGAGAATGTATGATGACTTTTAGTACGGTAAGCCAAACCACCGATGGCACGCTTCATATTAACGCCGCCCAACTTGTTGATGCCCTGCCTGCCCTTGACTATCAAGACGGCATACTCCACATTGATGGCGTGAATGCCCATGCCCTAAAAGAGCAGTATGGCACACCGCTTTATGTATATTCTAAGAACACTTTATTGGCCAATTATACTGCTTATGTTGAGAGTTTTAGTGCTTTAAACGATGTGCATATCTGCTATGCAGTCAAGGCAAATTCCAACCTTGCAGTACTATCCACTCTTGCTAAAGCAGGGGCTGGCTTTGATATCGTCTCAATCGGTGAGTTGTCTCGTGTGCTAAAAGCAGGTGGTCAAGCCGACAGCATCGTTTATTCTGGTGTTGGCAAAACCAAAAGCGACATTGCTCAAGCCCTGCAAGCTGGTATTGGTTGCTTTAATGTTGAGGCCATGAGCGAGCTTGATACCATCAATGAAGTCGCTCAAAGCATGGGGGTAAAAGCCCCCATCGCTCTACGCATCAATCCTGATGTTGATGCCAAAACACACCCTTATATCTCTACAGGCATGAAAGATAATAAATTTGGTATCTCACATGACATTGCCATCAGTGCTTATGAATATGCCAAAACCCTGCCCCATCTTGACATCATCGGCATTGATTGCCACATCGGTTCACAGCTAACCGAGGTCAAACCTTTTGTTGATGCTTTAGATAAGATGATTGAGCTGATTGATGAGCTTGCCAATCGTGGCATTAAACTAAAACATCTTGATTTTGGTGGTGGTTTGGGCGTACGCTATATTGACGAAAGCCCTGTTAGTGTGCATGAGTTTGCCGAAGCTTTGCTCCCCAAGCTACTTAGCCTACAAGCAAAATATAATCTTGGGCTACACCTAGAGCCTGGACGCAACATCGCCGCCAATGCAGGGGTGTTATTGACCAGTACCATTGCCCTAAAGCCCACTGATCACAAAAATTTTGCCATTGTTGATGCGTCCATGAGTGAACTCATTCGCCCTGCTCTTTATGAATCAGTCATGGCAATCATTAACACCGCCCTTGATGACAACAAACAGGCACAGACTTGGGATATTGTTGGTGCAGTGTGCGAGTCAAGCGATTTTTTAGGCAAAGACCGTCATCTTGCCCTAGAAGTGGGCGACTTATTGGCAGTAACAGGTGCAGGAGCTTATGGCTTTACCATGTCAAGTAACTACAACAGTCGTCCACGCCCTGCTGAGGTTATGGTTGACAATGGCACGCATCGCATCGTACGAGAGCGAGAGACGCTTGAAGACCTATGGCGTGGCGAATCCATCTGACCACCCATCAATCCAAAAAGCACTCATGAGCGAGTGCTTTTTTTGATGAATGACCAAATCAAAAATCAATAAAAAAACCAGATTATTACCGTTTTTCATCAGTTCATTGAAATTTGTGAAATTTACTAGGCAAATTCTGATACATCATGATAAGATAGTCATGCTATATATGGATAGATTTTAGGTAAGGAATGCCCATCTTGATGCTTTAAAGACATAAGGGATAACAATGCTAATCGAATTTACCAAAATGCACGGTCTAGGCAATGATTTTATGGTTATTGACCTAGTAACACAGCGCATGACTCTCACCACCGAACTGGTGCGTCTATTGGCAGACCGCCATCTGGGCATCGGTTTTGACCAGCTACTCATTGTTGAGCCACCAAGTCGCCCTGATGTGGATTTTAAATATCGTATCTTCAACGCCGATGGCACAGAAGTTGGTCAATGTGGCAATGGTGCTCGTTGCTTTGCATCTTTTATACAGGCTCGCAAACTATCTTTTAAACAAAGACTTCGTGTTGAGACCGCCAGCGGTATCATCACTCTGACCACTGACCGCTATGGCTGGGTACAAGTTGGCATGGGCAAACCAAAATTTAAACCACACGAGATTCCTTTTACCCCCCAAGCCATTACCAAAATTGGCAACTGCTACCGTCTAAATGTTGATGGCGAACCGATTGAACTTTACATCGCCAACATGGGCAACCCCCATGCCATCATTAAAGTTGATGATGTGCTTACCGCCGATGTAGAACGACTTGGCAAATTAATTGAGTCACACAAGGCTTTTCCTGAGCATGTCAATGTTGGCTTCATGCAAATCGTCAATCAAAGACACATTCGCCTGCGTGTCTATGAACGAGGGGTGGGAGAGACCCAAGCCTGTGGCACAGGGGCGTGTGCGGCAGTCGTAACAGGCATCAAAGAAGGCTGGCTTGATGAAGGCGTAGATATTCGTGCTCAGCTGTACGGTGGCAGTCTTGCCATTCGCTGGCAAGAAGGCTATCCTGTCATGATGACAGGTCCGACCGCCTTTGTCTTTGAGGGCGTATTTAGCCCAGATGGGTTATCAGCCCAAGCAGGCATCAGCACAGCACCCAATACAACAGGCGACTACTCATCATGATAGCCTTGATTGATTAACCCTGCCAAAGGTAGGTTTTCTACCTTTGGTATCGCTGGTATCTTATGCGTCTAAACAACCTACTAAACCAACTCATCAGCCCCCCTGCCGAACAAGATACCCAACTACCCAAAAATTGGAGTATCGTTCAGGCATGGCTTGATGTATTATCAATACAAAACTATTCAGCACACACCATCACCGCTTATACCACCACTTTGATGCGTGTCATGAACTTCATAGAAAAAGATGTCAGACTACAAGGCGATTACTTATTGTTTGATCAAAAGGATTTAACCCGCTATATCACCCAACGCCTAGAAAAAGACAATATCAAATCCACCAGTGCAAAACAAGAGCTGTCCGCCATTCGTAAATTCTACGCTCATCTCATTCAATCAGGTCAAATCAAACATAACCCCACCACAGGCTACCGCTTAAAAGCACAGCCTAGACCATTGCCAAAACTTGGTGATGTGGACATGATGATGCAGCTGCTTGACCAACCCATGCCTGACGATGCCAACAAAGCAAGGCTATGGATACGAGACAGAGCAATGTTTGAGCTTATGTATAGTAGCGGTTTGCGTCTGTCCGAACTTTCCAATCTTGATGTTGGTGATATTGACCTGCGTGCAGGCATGGTACGCATCTTGGGTAAGGGTAATAAAGTACGCTTAGCTCCTGTAGGTCAAAAAGCCATCGATGCCCTAAAGATTTACCTACCGCATCGCACTCTGTGGCAAGAAGGCACGGACGCCTTATTCATCAGTGAGCGACATGGCACAAGGCTTAGTAACCGAGCCATACAATTACGCTTAAAAGTCTGTGCCACCAATGCAGGCATTGCCCAACATCTGCACCCGCACTTACTCAGGCACTGTTTTGCTTCACATATGCTGTCATCAAGCGGTGATTTGCGTGCAGTTCAAGAGATGCTTGGTCATACCAATATCAGTACCACTCAGATTTACACCCAAGTTGATTTTGGAGCACTTACTCGTGTCTATGACAAAGCACATCCTCGAGCAGTGGCTCATGTGCTAGATAGCATAGATGATTGATTGGTTTAACTTCATCAATCAGCCAAGACCAAACACCCACAAAATCAGCTCTATCTTAGCCTAACTTAATCCCAAATCCGCCTTAGACCACACCATCTTTATTACCGCCTCTGGCAGGTATGAGTTTTTAATCGCCCAAAAATCGTAGATAGGTTTTGACCGGTCTATATTTTTTATCAAAGTATAAAATAAAAAACCACCCTGTTAATAACAGGGTGGGTGGAGAAAAAACCTAAAAAACTATTCAGATTAGTAAGTGAAGTTCACGCCAATACGGTATTCACGACCTACAGCAGGAAGTGCCACACCAGAACTAGAAATATGCGAAGTGTAATATTCATCAGTGATATTATTAACCGACATATTAACATTGACTTTGTCGTTGCCTAAAGGTTTCCAGTTGGCGAACACATCTGTGGTATTGTAGCCAGGACGCAGTTTCTTAGGGTCGTGATTTTTTCTTGGGTCAGTACTAACAACTTTACCTGTCCAAGCTGAATCACCAATAACATCATCAGCACGGCGATGACGCACGCCTACCTCTAGGTTCGGTTGGGCGAAACGATAAGATAAAGCTGCCGTCCAAGTACGACCGAGTCGTGATGCATATTCACGGTTGCTAAAGTTTTGCGAACTGTAGAATTCAGGCTTACTGTCCGATATACCCACACGAGCGGTTAGACCTTGCCATTTATAGCCAGCATTTAACTCATAACCTTTGTTTTTGGCATAGCCAACATTTTTCATTTCATCAATACTTGTGCCATTCTCATGCTTGCTACCATTACTTGCACTTTTTAGCAGGTTATTGATACTCTGCCAGTAATAGCTACCATTAACAAAAGCATTGCCTTGATTGAAGTTGAAACCAATCTCAGTGTTTTGAGCTTTTTCTGCTTTTAGACTGTCGGTTACTTTAACCACAGCACGATATCCGTGAGCTGTCAAAGCATCATACAATCTTGGGCTACGAGTGGCATAACTGTGGT
This sequence comes from Moraxella haemolytica, assembly GCF_030177935.1. Classification (NCBI taxonomy): domain Bacteria; kingdom Pseudomonadati; phylum Pseudomonadota; class Gammaproteobacteria; order Moraxellales; family Moraxellaceae; genus Moraxella; species Moraxella haemolytica. The sequence continues at coordinate 392,698 of NZ_CP089974.1, read as the reverse complement.
TGGCACTAAAGCTAAGACTTGGCGTTGCCTGATAAATTAAACCAACACTTGGATTTAAATTATCGCCTTTAACACGCCCACCTGTCATATCTTTGATATCAAAATGATCATAACGAAGCCCTGCTGTAGCGGTCAACTTACCAATATCAGCAATTGCTTCTACATACACGCCCGTATCTGTTTTTTCTTGATTGACGATGCCAGCTTTGTAGCGGTTTGGCGTGATTTCTTGTTGGCGGTAGTTTACACCATATTTTAGCAGAACATCATCATTGACCTGGCTATCAAGATTAATGTTCAAACCTTTAGTGTCAATCCTAGACTTGCTTGAACCCGCTAACTTTCCTGCGTAGCCTGCCTTACTATCGTCTGTAGTGTAGCGAGAATTGACGATGTGATACACATTGGCATCTACCCCACTAACCACGCCCAAATTCTTGGCATTCCATTGCAAGTTGGTATTCTCGGTCTTCACTTTACGATATTGAGGATCTTGCGACTCTGTATTAAAGTTGATGAATTCCTCACGAATTGGACGAACACCTTTGTTTTCTTGACTTAGATGACTAAGTTCAAAACGATGATTACCAAAATTTGCTCCGACTTTTGCCAAATAGCTAGTCTTATCTAGGGCAGTAAAGGCAATTTTCTTATCTTTGCCTGCTGTATAGTCATCTTGGTCAACTTTGTTTGCACTTAATAGAAAATCAACATTGTCCAACTTACCATAAGCAGCCGCATTATAAGAATGTTCATCATTAGAGCTATAGCCCGCTCCTACTCTAAAGCCGATATTTTGACCATTTTTTAATAGGTCATCAGCACTCAAAGTCTTAGCAATAATCGCTCCATTGGTGCCACCGATGCCAGCTGATGCTGAACCAGCACCTTTTTGAACGCTGACAATTTTCACCATTGATGGGTCAAGCATATGACGACTTTGGTGATAAAGGATTTGGCTGTCGGTATAAGCACCGTCAATCTTAACATCTACCGAGTTTTGACCCATGCCACGAATAGCGATGTATTGAGAGGTACCATTACCACCACCAAAATCAATGGCAGGCTCTTCTTTTAGCAAGCCACGCAAGTCTGTTTCAGTAGATTTATCTTTTTCTTGCAAGGTTACAACATTTGTTTTAACCTTAGCACCTTGACGGTCCAGCGTTGCATGAATGGTGTCCAATACAACTGACGACTCATCTTGAGAGACTTGAGCAACAGCAGACTGTGTGCCAAGTGCACTTAATATAGCCACAGCAAGTGGCAGACGCTTAAGAGTCTTGTTCATATCATACCTTATGATGTCTAAAAACAATAAAGTGCCAAAATTCTAAATACATTACAAAATTTTAGCGTTTGGTAAGTAAGTATTAACAATTATACATAACTAAAAATAAATTTGCAAATAAAAATTGCTATCATTTATGTTTTTATAACAAAAAAATATCGGCAATATTTTTGGGTAAATCATCACTTAAGCACAAAAAAACAAAACCCCATCTGTAGATACAGCTGAGGTTTTGATTGATTTATCTGATGACTGCTTAGTATACAAAACCAAGCAAGACTGTTAAGACACATCAAGGCGTTGTCTTGTCATCATTATCAAGCTTATCAAGCCATTCATTGACTTCTTGAGCGATGGCATCTTTTGCCTTGCCATAACGCTCTTGAAGCACACCAATAAGACTGTCTGTCTTGCCGTCCAACTTGACAACTTCATCATCAGTCAGCTCGCCCCATTGTTGCTTGATTTCGCCTTTTAGCTGCTGCCATTTGCCTTGTAGTCTGTCATTGCTCATCACATTCTCCTAAGATTATTTATTAAAAGTTTTTGCCCTTTATCAAATCAGTGCTTAATACATTCTTGATTAAAATACAAAACGGCATTGGTGTTGATATTTAACTGTATCATCAGTGTGCGACATTTGTCAATACAAGAGTTCTATTAGAGTTTTTTTGGGACAATGACCACACTGCAGTTCGTCAGACTTAAATCAACCAAGCCAAACTACTTTCCCCAAATTCGCTTATATTTTGCCATCAGCTCGTCTGTGGTTTCCAAGCGAGCATCATCTTTGATGATACAGTCAATCGGGCAGACCTTATCACAGGTCGGCTCTTCATAAAAGCCTACGCATTCGGTGCATAAGTCTGGGTTGATGACATAGGTTTTTTGCCCTTTTTGGTCATAAAAAATGGCTTCGTTAGGGCATTCTGGCTCACAAATGTCGCAATTGATGCAATCGGTGGTGATTTTTAGTGCCATTAAAATAGCTTATCGGTTGCCTTAATCATCTTTTTTATCAAGGTGCTTCACAGCAAAGCGTAAATTATCCCACAATAGATCTTGTTGATCATTAAAGGCATTCCATAATGTATCTTCACTCATCACACTGTATTCGCCATCTGTTGTCAGATCAAAGTTTTCGCCGTTTTCAATGGCTTCATAAATCTCACGCCATTGCCCATCAAAATAAAAATCTTCTAACTGACTCATCAGTTCGGCACTTTTTGCCAAGTCTTGTTTGGCGGTCTGTAGTCTTTCAAAGACAGTCAGCCACTCTTTATAGATGGCTTGGATTTCGTTAATTCGGTTTTGGGTGGTCATCGGTTGTTCCTAAGTTTTTGATTTTGGGTCATTATAGCATATCATTCACCACCCACCAAATCTAAAGCCTACTTGATGATATAAAAATTGGCAAGATATAAAAGGACGACTTAAGATCATCTTTTAAGTATGGGGTGATTTCATGTGTTGGTGAGTTCATAATTTTTCTTGATTGGCATATTGTTCTTTCATAAAAAACGCCATAATAAAAAATCATGGCGTTGTTGTTTTTAAGTAAAAACCGGCTCATCTACTGTTTTCATCACAAGGGCAAATTGCAACACATCAAAACCCAACTCAGTAAAAGGATTATCAATTTGGCATATCCAGCCAGAACCTAAGGCGGCATCTATTTCATTGCCTTTTTTATCCCATAGTTTATCAAGGCGATAAACGATATTGCCTTGCGGAGTCATAATCTCAATCTCATCTCCCACGCTGAGTTTATTTTTGACGGTCAAAGTTAGTTTATCGTCTGTAACATCAAGCACTTCTGCTACAAATTGTTGGTGGTCTGTTTTTGATGAGCCGTATTCATAATTTTGATAGTCAGAATGCACATGCCGTCTTAAAAAGCCTTCAGTGTAACCCCTATTTGCTAGCCCATCTAAGGCAGTGATTAAACTGGTATCAAATGGTTTGCCGGCAATGGCATCATCAATGGCACGGCGGTAGACTTGTGCGGTACGAGCCACATAATAATGTGATTTGGTACGCCCTTCAATTTTTAATGAATGCACGCCCATTTGTGTTAATTCTGGCACAAGCTCCACCGCACGCAAATCTTTAGAGTTCATGATATAGGTACCATGCTCATCTTCATACATCGCCATCAATTCGCCTTTGCGACCCTGCTCTTCCAATAATACCACTTCATCAGACGGTTTCTCCACATACTCATCGCCCATGACCACATCGCTATTTAAATTCACATTAGCAATGCTGTTTTCGCTTTGGTTAGGGATAAATACTTCGGCATTAGAGATGGCATTTTGTTTACTGTCTTGCATGACAGGCACAATGTCGCCTGTTTCATTTTCGGTTGCCTTATAAGTGTTATAAGACCAACGACACGCATTGGTGCAAGTGCCTTGATTGGCATCTCGTTTATTGATATATCCTGACAACAAACAGCGTCCAGAATATGCCATGCATAACGCCCCATGAACAAACACCTCAATCTCCATGTCAGGAACCTCAAAGATGATTTGTTCAATTTCTTTCAAGGATAATTCACGGCTAACAATCACACGGCTCACGCCCATTTGTTTCCAGAACTTGACCGTCGCCCAGTTTACGGCGTTGGCTTGTACTGACAGATGAATGTCTTGATGGGGAAAATGCTCACGCACCATCATAATCATGCCTGCGTCCGACATGATCAGTGCATCAGGATTCATCTCAATAACAGGGCGAATGTCCTCAATGAAAGTTTTTAATTTGGCATTGTGGGCTTGAATATTCACCACCACATAAAACTTTTTACCCAAAGAGTGGGCATAGTCAATGCCTTTTTTTAGATTGTCTTCATCAAAGTCGTTATTGCGTACTCGCAAAGAATAGCGTGCCTGCCCTGCATATACCGCATCTGCTCCATAAGCAAAAGCGTACTGCATATTTTTAAAGGTGCCGGCAGGGCATAGAAGTTCAGGTTTGCGATTCAGTTGGCTCATAGGTTTGGCTATTTTGTGTTATTGATTTTGCTTTATTATAGCAAATTTTAACAACAAAAATCATAGTAAATTTGTAGGATTTAACCATTGTTTTATTAAAATCCAAAGACAATAACAACTCTTAAAAAACCGAATGCCAACACGCCTTTTATAATCATGATAATCAATCTAAAAAACCTCCCAAGCTCACGCTTGGAAGGTTTTATTGAATGACTGGCAAGGATTACATCATACCGCCCATGCCACCCATACCGCCACCCATTGGCATGGCTGGCTCTTCTTTTGGTAGCTCAGTAATCATCACTTCGGTGGTTAGCATCAGACCTGCCACAGATGCGGCATGTTCTAGGGCTGAGCGAGTTACCTTAGCAGGGTCAAGAATACCCATCTCTAGCATATCGCCATAGCTACCAGTCGCTGCATTGTAGCCGTAGTTGCCAGAGCCATTTTTCACTTCATTCACAACCACAGAAGCCTCTTCGCCTGCGTTGGTTACGATTTGGCGAAGCGGTGCTTCCATTGCGCGTCTTAGAATGTTAATGCCTGCGTTTTGGTCGTCATTGTCGCCTTTTAGGTCAGCCAATGCCGTCAATGCACGCACCAACGCCACACCGCCACCAGGTACAATGCCCTCTTCCACAGCTGCACGGGTGGCGTGCAAGGCATCATCAACACGGTCTTTTTTCTCTTTCATCTCGGTTTCGGTGGCTGCACCAACTTTAATCACAGCAACACCGCCAGAGAGCTTAGCAACACGCTCTTGTAGCTTCTCTTTGTCATAATCAGAAGTAGACTCTTCAATTTGGCGTTTGATGGCATCTACACGGCTGTCAATTTGAGTTTTGTCGCCTGCACCATCAACAATCACTGTATTTTCTTTGCCCACAGTGATTTTTTTGGCTGTACCCAAATGCTCAAGCGTTGCTGTTTCTAGACTTAAGCCAACTTCTTCTGAAATCACAACACCGCCAGTCAAGATAGCAATGTCTTGTAGCATGGCTTTGCGACGATCGCCAAAACCAGGAGCTTTTACTGCACAAGCTTTAAGACCGCCACGCAAGTTATTCACCACAAGCGTTGCTAACGCTTCATTTTCCACATCTTCGGCGATGATCAGTAGCGGACGGCTAGTTTGCATGACTTGTTCTAATAGTGGCACAATCTCACGGATATTAGAAATCTTTTTATCCACCAGTAGGATAAATGGGTTGTCAAATTCGCAAGTTAGACTGTCTTGCTTATTAGCAAAATATGGGCTGATATAACCACGGTCAAACTGCATACCCTCAACCACTTCTAAGGTATCTTCAAAGCCTGAACCCTCTTCTACAGTAATCACGCCTTGTTTGCCGACAGTTTTCATGGCTTCTGAGATAAGCTCGCCAATTTTACTATCAGAGTTGGCTGAAATTGAGCCAACTTGAGCAATCGCCTTAAAATCATCTGCAGGGGTAGATAAAGCATGGATTTGCTCAACGGCAACACGAGTTGCCTTGTCAATACCACGCTTTAGATCCATTGGGTTCATACCGGCAGCGACAGTTTTCATGCCTTCAGTTAAGATGGCTTGAGCAAGTACGGTTGCAGTGGTTGTACCATCACCTGCCACATCGTTGGTTTTTGATGCTACTTCACGCACCAACTGAGCACCCATGTTTTCAAACTTATCTTCAAGCTCAATCTCTTTAGCAACGCTTACGCCATCTTTGGTGATGGTTGGCGTGCCAAAAGACTTGTCAATCACGACATTGCGACCTTTAGGACCTAAGGTTACTTTGACGGCATTTGCTAGGATATTTACGCCATCAATCATTTTTTCACGGGCAGATACACCAAATTTTACATCTTTTGCCATTTTTAATACTCTCTTAAATTATTGAAATGCGATTGTTTACAATTTAAACTAAAAAACCATTAAGCTACCAAATCGCTTTTAATCAGCTTGGAAAAATCACGGTTTTTTACTGTGTGGACAGCTTAAGTGGCGGAAAATCAATTATTCCAACACACCCAACACATCAGATTCTTTCATGATTAGCAACTCTTCGCCATCAACTTTAACGACCTGACCTGCATATTGACCAAACAATACTTTGTCGCCCACTTTGACATCTAAAGGGCGCACACCATTTGAGAACAGTCCAGTATTCTCAACATGATAACCATTGCCCACAGCGATGACTTCGCCTTGTTGCGGTTTTTCTTGGGCAGAACCTGGAAGTAAAATACCGCCTGCAGTTTTTTGCTCTTCTTCGGTACGGCGGACGACGATGCGATCATATAAAGGACGGATTGACATAAGAATTTCTCCAGTTTTTTTGTTGATATAATAAAGATGACAAGGCAATATGGTCAGTGTCAGCTTTGCCTTGCGATACCATCAAAATGGATCGGTTAAAAAATGGTGTTATGCACAAAGTTTTTCAAGGGAAAATTTAAAAATTTTTTTAACCAAAGTCTTTTATACTGCACACTTTTTAAGAAATGCGGTGCTTTTGATGCAATCAACTTAATTATCGCAATCAATCAGCACCGCAACATTTGATTACCAAAGCGTTTTGGGCTTAGCACATCAAGAGCTTTTTGCCAAAGTCCATCTTAGGATTTAGTAGATAATCACTAACATGCTGATCCACGCAAGCATTCGCCCCAAATAGACTGGCTGTATGCCCATGCTTACCTAAAATCACAACGAGCGGATCGTCAAAGCGTTGTGCCATCGTCTTGGCATTGGCATACGGTGTCGCTAGGTCGTGTTCATAAGAGACGAATAGCAAGTTTGGCGTTTGGTCATTGACCAGATGCTCATCTTGGGCATCGGTTGCCTGCCATTGCCAATGATAGCAAGCATCTAGATATTCCTCATCACTTTTGGTCTCAAGATTATCAAAGGTGGCGACATCATCAAGCTGTTTGGCAAAGCCTAGATAGTCCTCCCTACTAAGCCTTGGGGCAGAGTCAGCACAGTTAATCAAACTTAAAGCATCTTCATTAAAGCCAATATTACCAAGCTCACTATACAAGGTCAGCGTCTTATAAGTATCTGTTTTATTTTCATTTAATTGTGCAAACATCGTGCGTAAATCCGCCCAGTTATCTCCATTATTTAGATTTTCAATAAACACACCAAGTAGGCTTGCAGCATCAATTGGGTTGTCTTTGGCGTCTTTTAGATTTTTATTTTCTATAGTTTTTAGGGCTTGAATAAAGCCTTGACTGCTTTTATCAGCAAAAGGACAATCCTCTTGGCAAGCCTCCATAAAATCCTCAAAAGTTGCCTGTGCCTGCTTATTGTGGTTAATCAAAATAGTCGTCAAAGATTCAGCGGTATCCACCACACCATCAGCAACGCCTGCTCTTAGGTGGGTTGGGTAGTATTTGGCATAATTGGCAACAAGTTTAGTGCCATAAGAATAACCAATCATCGACCAAGTCTCTTGTGCTAGCTTTTGACGAATGTTGTCCAAGTCTTTGATGACCTCTCTTGAACTGATGAACGGTAAAATATCCGTCCCCATCTCTGCAATACAGGCATCCAGATAGGTTTTGGCATCATCATCTTCTGTGGCTTGACCACAACTAATGACAGGACTGGCAGGAGCAATGCCTCTGGGAGTGTAGCCAATCAGATTAAAATTATCTTTGATACGCTGACCGTATTCATCATCAGCAATGAGTGTATCGCTCATGTCTAGGCTATGCCCTCCTGGTCCACCATTTAGGATTAACAAATCACCAATCGGATTGGGTGTTTGGCTAGGCAGGCGAGTCAGTGCAAGCTCAAAAGTTTTGCCATCAGGTTTATCATAATCTACAGGCACAACAACGGTTGCACATTGTAACTTGACAGATGGCGGTATCACAAACCACGACCAGTAACTGGGGCGATAGCAAGAATGCCAAGTAACATCGCCTTGTTGGACTTGTTTTGAGATTAAATATAAATAACCACAACCTAGAACAAATACCACACCCAACAACAAAAAACCCAAATATTTAAAAAAAGATTTAATCATCAACAAAATCACCACAAAAGACAAACAACAAAAATAGCTATATTATAACAAAATAATGACATGACGACAACATCATCATTTCATAAAAAATAATGAATAATATAACAACTCACTATCATTAGCATCACTGATTGCCATCGGCTTGAACTTTGATCGCTGTTCTCAACAAAAATATCACTAAGATAATCTACAAAATATTCACACATTTATCTTGAAATTGTAACAATTCTTGTCTATTATCATATGACACCATCATCACAGATTGTAAAAATTAAAAAGGAATCATTCATGAGTTTATTTACAAAATTAACAACAACAAGCAAAAACACCTATATCGCCATCTTAGGGCTAGGTATATCAATCAGCGGTGCTACGGCTTATGCAGCTGATTTGTCAGAATTTTCAGCGACTTATGCCATCAAAGCTCATGGCAAGAACGGCACCGCCACTCGCACACTCACCAAATCTGGCAATGGCTATCACTATAGCGTCAAAGGACTGGCTGCAGGCATTGCCACACTTAGCCAATCGGCAAAATTTAACCTGTCAGGTAATAAGATTGCCCCATCAAGCTCATCCATGTCGGTGAAATTTTTGGGCTTGGGAAATACGCACAATATTACCTTTAATAACAGCACAAAAACCGTCAATTCTACCTATAAAGGCAAAACCAGTACCTTTAAGATGGGTGAGCAAGCCTATGACGACCTAAGCCTAGAAGCCCAAATTCGCCACGAACTCATCAATGGTAGGTTTACAGGCTCTTATTCATTAGTCAAAAAGTCCGGCATAGAAACCACCAAATTCAAAAAATCTGGCACTTCAAAAATCACCGTCCCTGCTGGCACTTATGAAGTCGTTAGAATTGACCGTGTGCATGATGGTCGTGGTCGCACCACCAGTTTTTGGCTCGCCCCAAGCTTAAGCTACCTACCTGTTAAAGTCAGCCAAACAAGCGATGGCAAATCCATCTCAATGGAGCTAACCAAATTCAACTAAAACCCTACCAAGTCATGCACTCTGGCTAAACAAATAGCCAAACAAAAAAAATCAAAGCCCTTAAAGGCTTTGATTTTTTAGCTTTCATCAAGCAAGTATACTTAAGCCAATGGCATCAAAAACAGTACGCCTACAATCCATACACTCACTGCCGATGCATGGGTGGTAGACATCTTAATAACACAAACAAATAATACAAAACTCCACCAATCAGCACAAATTCCACCAGTCGCCCACCCCAAATCAATACAGAAGCAGACTCATAATAACCAATCAACACCAAAACACCTGATATCCCCAAATAGACAAGTAGTACCAAACTCACCACAATCAACGCATAAGGCGAGTTACCACGCAAGACATAGGGGGTAGAGAACAAAGCAGGTAGCAATATTAGCATCTGTATCAGCACACCACTCACCAATGACACACCTGTCGCCACCGCCACCAACACAGGATAGCCAATGATGGCAAAAACAAGCCAAGCCCACAAGCAGGCGATGAGCTTGATGTGGATAGGCTTGATGGGTTTGGTGGATTTTTGAGTTTTGTTGGTTTTCATGTCAAATAAGATGTCTGGTGAATGTGATTGGTTAATTGTCTGTAGAACAGATATATGACTGGCGTTAATTGGTGTTGTTAATCAATCAACTTTTGAGCAATACAAGCCAGTCGCTCGCCTTGATGAATCGCCAGCACTCGTTCATCTGCCGTCATGGCAAATTCGTGCGATGACCCAACCACGCTTGTCACCCCATAAGGCGTTCCACCACGAGTAGTACGACTCAGCTCTGCGTGTGCATAAGGCAAGCCCACCATCAGCATACCATGATGCAAAAGCGGTATCATCATGCTCAATAAAGTCGCCTCATTGCCTCCATGTAGCGTACCTGTACTACTAAAGACACACGCAGGCTTGCCCTGCAGACGACCTGATAACCACTGGGTTACCGTGTTATCCCAAAAGTACTTCATGCTAGCTGACATATTGCCAAAGTGAGTCGGACTACCCACCGCAAGCCCCATACAGCCTGACAGCTCATCTGCCGTACAGTACAAATCTCCATCATCAGGAATGCTAGGGTCAAGCTGTTCTGTGCGTGCTGAAACTTTTGGCACTCGGCGTGTCTTGACACTCACGCCTGCATTCATTATCCCCTCTGCAATGGCGTAGGCGAGTTCTTTTGTGCGGTTTTGATTGGTATCATATAGCACCAAAATATAATGTTCACTCATTATTCTCTCCATCAATTTTTGTCAGCTTACCTTGTCTGACCACCCTTCATTCAAGCAAAATCTTAGGCGATGAAACAACCAGACCACCATCAGACCATCAGGCTTTTTGCGTCATTCATTATAACGCAAAAAGCCTAAAAACCACACGCCAAATCAATCAGAATTTAACAATCATCACACCCAACACTAGCAAAAATTTACCACATCTTACAAAAAATACTTTAAAAATATCAGATATTTGTTACACTAATCAATCATAATTTTTTGTAACAGCAATGCGAACACGGAATGATTTATGACGAATTTTTTAAACAAACTGCCTTTTGCTCATCATGGCTGGTTCATGTACTTGCGTCTACTAATTCGGCATTTTAACGAAGACGACTGCCTTCAAAAAGCAGCTAGCCTAACCTACACAACACTGCTGTCGCTTGTGCCGATTTTAACCGTGATTTTGGTGGTGTTCTCTAGCATACCTGCCTTATCAGACATGAGAGAACAGCTACAGTCAATGATTTATAACAACCTTTTGCCATCATCAGGTGCACAAATTAGCGAGTATTTTAATAGCTTTGCTGAAAAATCAAGCAATCTGGGCGTTGTGGGTGTACTTGGCTTATTCATTACCACCATCATGACGCTCATCACCATAGAAACCGCCTTTAATCAAATCTGGCGTGTCAAAGAACGCACTGGCGGTACAGCAAGCATCATTCGCTACTGGACACTCATTACACTAGGTCCGATTGTGCTTGGTGTGGCATTTGGTGCTTCTAGTGCCATTCAAAGCGTGGATTTTTTAAATCGTCAAATTGCCGGTTATGGCATTAACTGGTCAATCTGGGCATACATCATCTCTGTGCTAATTACCACCGCAGGCTTTATTGGCATGTATTGGTTCATTCCAAAGGCTCAAGTTCCCCTAAAAAATGCCGCCATCGCAGGTGTCATCTCTGCGGCACTCTTTGAGATTTTACGCAGAGTATTTGGCACTGTGATGACCAATTTCACTAGCTATGAAGCGATTTATGGGGCATTTGCCGCTTTGCCGATTTTTCTACTTTGGATTTATCTTTCGTGGAACATTATCTTGCTTGGTGTGCAGATTAGCTATACATTGACCATCTTTGATACCAAAGAAGTGCCTACACGCCACCCACTCCTTAGCTTGCTTGATATGCTAAACCTAGCTTACAAACGCTACAAAGAAAGCAAAACCGTCAGCGAGCATGAATTGCGTGAAGTGCTAGGTCGCCGTGAGTTGCCAAAGTGGAGCTTATATCTTGAGCAGTTGGTTGACGCTGATCTAATCACCCACACCAAAAATGATGAATATGTCCTAAAAACAGACTTAAGTAGCATCAGTTTATGGCAATTTTATAAGACTCTACCCTATCCTTTACCCATCAAAGATGAACTAGATATGCTAAAGGCGGCGGATTACGACCCTTGGTTTGTTGAGATTTATAAAAACTTGACCAAAATTGAACGCACCGCTAAAGGCGAGCTAGATGTCAGACTGTCACATCTATTTGATAGCACTCCTTTGCGTCAAAAAGACAAAATCGTGCGCATTGTTGATGAAGATGCAGACACCAAGAGCGATGCAGACGGCTTTTCTAGCAGTACCCACCGTGAGATAGATAACGATGGCGACACCATGATTATCCCCAATGGCAAAGCATCATTCACCGAAAGTCGTCTGACCAAAGCTGTTCGGCTAATCAAAAAAGCCCGTCATTTCTTTGGTAAGGGTAAAAAAACCAAAGACGACATCAAGCAAGGGCTAAAATAGCAAACACCCCTGTTGTCAGTCTAAACAACCCAAACAAAAACCGCTCAACATCAGAGCGGTTTTTTAATGATGATGGCAACAACATCACACATCAAAGAAAGTCTGCACCACTTTTCCGGTCAGCTTTTGCCCCAAAAATGGCGTATTCTTACCTGCTGACAGCATGGTGTCTTTATTTACCGTCCAAGCATGGGCTGGGTCTACGAGTACCGCACCACCAACAGCTTGGTAGTCTTGAATGCCTGCAATCTTGGCAGGGTTGAGACAGATTTTATCCACCAGTTGCTCAGCGGTCAAAATACCGTCCGCCACCAGTTTGCACCCAAGCGAAACAAAGGTATCAAAATTACTAATACCTGGCATACTCTCAGCAAATGGGGCTTGCTTGGCACTGCTTGATAGTGGCTCATGATGAGAACAGATGGCATCAATCGTACCGTCTTGCAGTCCCTTGATGAGTGCCTGCTGATCGGTATTAGAGCGAAGTGGTGGCAGAACATAGGCGTGGGCATTATACCCTTCTATGTCGTCATCGGTCAGATGAAGCTGATGCATGGCGACATCACAGGTAATCGGCAAGCCCTTAGATTTTGCCCAACGAATCAGCTCTACCGAAGTACGGCAAGTAATCTGGCTAAAATGAGCTGTAAGCCCAGTCTCCTCCACCATCAAAAGTTGTTTTGATAGTGCGATGGTCTCAGCTAGCCACGGAATGCCTGCCAACCCATGAAACGAAGCGATATAGCCATCGTGTGCCACACCCCCAGTAGATAGGCTTGGCTCATCAGGATAAAAAAACACTTTCAAATCAAAAGTAGAAGCATACTCCAAAGTACGAAGCATGACCAAATCAGAATCAAATCCTTTGGCGGTATTGGTAACACCAATAGCACCGCCATGCTTTAGCCCTGACAGATTGGCTGGTTGCTTGCCATCTAGCCCTTGCGTCAATGCCCCCAAAATATGCAGATACACACCGCCATCTTGAAAGGCTTTTTCACGCAGACCCTTTAATAATGACCCACTTTCTAGCACAGGATTGGTATCAGGTGGTAATACGATATGCAAAATGCCGTTTTCTCTTGCCGCCCTACCCTCGCTTGCCAATGTGCCATGCGACTGATGACCTGGTTCACGCAGGCGTGCACACAAATCGACAATCGGTGGAATAAGCCATGCATTGCTAGTATCGGTATCTTTTAGAAGCTCAGTATTAAATTGCCAATCATTTGGGAGTAGGTTTTTCATTATCTTTATCCTAATCTTTATCCTAAAAAATTAAATGTCCTGCCTGCGAAACGCTCTATATAAATATGCCATCAGAGATAAAACCCCCTAAACACCCCTTAATGACTGCTGTCCATGCATCGCCATTGCCATCACCGCCATACGCACAGCGATGCCATTATTGACCTGCTTTAAAATCACAGATTGCTTACCATCAGCCACGCTTGACGCTATCTCAACACCACGATTCATCGGACCTGGATGCATGACAAGGGCATTTGGATTGGCAAGTTTGACACGATCCTCAGTGATGCCATATACCTTAAAATATTCTGAAGTTGATGGCAGTAACGGCGAGCCAATACGCTCGTTTTGGATACGAAGCCCAATGATGACATCAACACCCGCCAGACCTTCTTCCATATTATCAAAGACGCTTACGCCATACCGCTCAATGCCCTTTGGTAATAGCGTATGCGGAGCAACCACTCGAATGTCTTTTACCCCAAGTGTGGTCAGTGCCGAGATGTCCGAGCGTGCCACTCGGCTGTGCTTGATATCGCCAATGATGGCAACAGACAGCTCGTCAAACGATTTATTATGTTTTAGGCAGAATTCACGATGAATGGTCAGCATATCAAGCATGGCTTGGGTGGGGTGGGCGTGCCAGCCATCGCCTGCATTGATGATGGCAACATTTGGTGTAACCTCAGTCGCCATAAAGTGAGCCGCACCACTAGATGAATGACGCACCACGAACATATCAGCACTCATCGCCTCTAGGTTCCATAGTGTATCACGCAGGCTCTCGCCCTTGTTGGCACTTGATTTGGCAATGTCAAGATTAAGTACATTAGCGCCGAGTCTTTTTTGTGCTGCCTCAAATGTGGTGCGTGTGCGAGTAGAATTTTCAAAAAACAGATTCATGACTGTCTTACCGACCAACTCATCGGTATTAATCAGTCGTCCATGACCATCAAAATATCCCATCGCCTTATCAAGGATGCTTTCTAGCTGAAGGCGAGACAGCCCTTCCACACAGATAAAATGACAAATACAATCATCAGTCAGTTGTGGGCGAGCCAAAGATTGCTGTAGACGAGTGCAAATGTCAAGGTCCTTCATGGTGTCTCCTATTTAAATATGGTTTAGATACAGCAAGAATACAGTAAAAATTGATGCATTATACTACATTATACTGGTTCTGCCCATATTTGCCAAACAAAAAACACCCAACCTTTACCGACCGCTTAGCAACCATCATGATGAAGATGATTACTAAGTGATTTAATTACCACTATTATAGCCGATGTTTAATGTATGAACACCTGGCTTGGCAGTGTTTAGATCCACGCTCGCCTGCACCCCTACGGTGAGAAGACAATAAACCCAACCCTCTCCTCCTCTTGCCTTGGCATAAAAAAAGCCATTTCGTGCTCTGGATACAAAATCAACCGTCATGCTTACGCCGTTACCAACCTCAACCTGTTTGGTGGCAATTTTATGAGTAAAGAAGTCTATCTGTTGTGGCGGAATAACAGGGCTGGCAGGCTGACCATTGACCGTAAACCGATGAGCATTTTGGACCAGATAGTCTCTCATGGTTCCTCGATAATTACCATGATTAGGTCTTGATAATCCTTGACAACATTCGTTAAGAAAATCTCGGTTCCTACTCTTATCTCTAAGGGTGGCGTTTCTTGCAAAAGTAGCAAAATGAAACGCTTCTTGTAACGGATCACGCAAACTTTTCGCCTCTTTAAAGACATGGTTCTGTGAAAGCGGTGTGTCAGGAAAATCAGGACCGGTCACCTCCACAGAGCTTACGCTAAAGTCTGCCACTTTTGTGGTTCGCCCCACGCCGATTGCCTGACTATCTCCCCTGATGATCACATTCTCAGATACATTGATTTTTCTTTGCAGTGCTGCCAAATTGATATCACGAAAACAGCCATAGATTGTAACACCATTATGATTGCCAACTTCGGCATATCCGCTGATTACCCTGCCATTATCAATATCTGGATCACTATAGCAGTCCCCTGCATAAGCCTGCGACATCGTCAAAAAAGACAATACACCCCATATCATCGTTGATTTTTTTGGGGAAAATGTTGCAGGAAGTGTTAAAAAATCTGTTAGCTTGTTCATCGATATCTCGCTTCAGTTGATGCTGCGTCTAGCACCACGCCAAGAACATAGTCATCTACCACGACCACTTGCTTAGGGGTATGACCATCAGCACGAATGATATACTTACCCTTTGGCAGTCCATCTAATAAGAAATAGTCATTTTTATCGGTCTTAGTATGAGTCATGATTTTATCATCTTTCCATGCTTGCACCTGTTCGCCACCAACCGAAATGCGACCACGAATACCATAGGACTGGGTCATCTGCCACTGAATATGGGTAGGCAAGCGTGCATCTATCTTTGCCACCGCCTTATTTGGCAAGGCGTACTCAATCGGTATGTTGCGTCCGTCTAGCTCAATCTCATACACGCCTTTGGGTAGGTCTATCAGATAGGTGCTTTTTTTGTTGGTGCTAGACAGCAGATTGGCTGATGTCAGTTTGTTATTCACATTAAAGAACATCGGTTCATCAGGCGTTATTTTAAAATCTTCATAGTCATGCAACAAGGTAATCACCGCCTGCCCACCAGCATTGCCACTGGCGACATACCTGCCCAATTTTGGCAAGCTAGCAGGGGGTTTGTAGGCATTTAGGCCAATACGCAAGAACCATTCGCCTTCACTACGCTTAGTGTCGCTAAGATCCACCTTGCCGATGCGGTTCTCATAAGACCCACGCCAAGCATTACCGCCATGGCGATAGCTTGCACCGATATCAATGCCTTTTTTTGTGCGGTGTTGCCAATAAAACTGCAAAGCAACATTGTCTTTTTTGGTCAAGTTATGCCAAGACGCACCCACAGACAGCGATTGATGGTTAGATAGGCGGTGTTGCAAGCTACTTTCAATACCAAAGGCTCGCTTGTTGTCATGCGTGCTATTACCACTATGCCCTACATACACCCCTGACTGTAGCGTGGTTCTGTCTGTTAGGCGTAGCGATGATGACAAATGGTGTTTATGCGGATCAACGCTGTATTGATCATTGCTATTAAATCGGCTCTGTAGATGGCGATAGCTAGCATGATAACGCCAATAGTCATTATGCGACTGATACTGCAAGTCATGACTTAACCGATCGCTTAGATGAAAACGAGCATATGAACTGGTATTATCGCCATCTTGGGTAACTGATATGTGCGTGCGTTCATTGGGGGTGTAATACAGTCCTAGATGATGGCGGTCATCATAAGTGGAGCGAGCGTAGCGATAGTTCGCTCGCCACACTTCTTTCTCGTAGCGAGCATCTACATGAACATTACCATCACGATGATAGTCCACATCTATGTTGGTGTAGCGGTTCGGTGCTATGTTCGCCCCACCTGCCAGTCGTTATCTTGATTTTGCTGATGCTTTAGCCCTGCTCTTAGGCTAAGTTTATTATGCAAGCCATAAGCAAGGTGTGCGTAAGCGGTCTGTTCGCTATGCTCATCAAACACGCCCAGACGACCAACACCGGCTTGCACCAATGGCTCATTGGTCGCCACTGAGCCATAACGCTTGCCCAAAGACACACGCTCTACACGCATAGGCACAGCCGATAGCGGATTGTCAAATATCGCCACCTCAATCAGACTGTGGCGGTCAATGGCTGACATATCCAGATTTAAAAACTCATACCGACCATCAAGCAAACTTTGTACACGAGCCACCGTCCTGCCGTTGATACGAAGTTCTGCCAGACCGCCTGCCACACCCACACCTTTGATGTGCTGATAATCATGGCTAGGTGCGTCTATCAGCATACTGGTTTTGCCATCTACATGACCTGTTAGATGTTCTTGCGATATTGGCACTGCTAAAAGCCACATTCAGACCTGTGATGGTATTAAACACGGTATTGGTGCTACCAAGTCTGATGGCCGTCTTGGGCGTTGATGTTAGCCAGTAGGCATTATCAAGTTTGGTTTTTTCGTCATTGTCTTTACTGACTGATACGCCCCAAGTACCGCCCAGTGCATAACCAAAAGCATCTAGCTGATGATGATACGCACCTTATCATCGTTGTTCGTACGACCTGATAGCTGAGTGTTCATCTGCAAGCCCTGTAATCCTGCCACACTTGGCGTGTGCGAACAATGGGGCGTGGTTTTGGGGCGGGTTGTTTTTTGGGTAGGGTTGCTACCATCAGATGAATCTGTAAATCCGATGGCAGATACTCTGCCGTAATGCCTAGTAGCTTTAGTGAATCAAACGAAATATACGCCAAGCCATCATGATACACCAGCTCATCAAAAGCAATCTTCGCCTCTCCAAGCGGTGTCTTAAATAGCATACTCTCTTCTTGGTCGTCAGTGGTGATGTCAAGCACAGCCAAATCAGACACACTGACATAATAACGCTCATCATGCCACAGTGCATCAATACCACCTTTGTCTTGGTGGTTAATCTTTAGACCGACCAACTGTAGCTCGCCTGCCCATGCAGGCAATGCCACAGCCCCTGTCATCGCTACAATGATCGCCCCACGAAGTACTCTATTTATCATAGCCACGCCTCAACCCATCATCTGTCATCAGCGGTGCATGATACGAATGGGCAACTGATACTGCGAGCCGATTTTTACCACCACTGACGACTCTGTCTGCTCTACGATGGGGTTTTGGATTTTTTGATTGATGACCAATAGTCCATAATGGGTTGTTTTGGGCAGGTCAGCAGGTGGGCGAAACGACAGACGAATGGTCTGATAGCCCCCAGATGGCACCGTGAATGACTGCGGTGCGACCACAGTCCAACTTTGTATCTTAGCCCCATCTTCTATGACTGTCAGCTGTTCGTCAGCGTCTAGCAAAGACAGCTCTATCAGCTTAGGCTCTTCGCCATAGTTATAAAAAGTAACCGACTCATCAACTCTGCCGTGAGCCATCACGCTGATACTCGGTGGCGAGATGCCCAACTGGGGTGGTGGCATGTCTATCTCACGCCCATGTGCGTCTTTTTGTATCACGACCAATCTTGAACCCTGTGCGTCTCGCTCTACGGTAGTCTGCAAGCTAGCAGCGTGACTGGTCGTGCCAAGTGTCGCCACGATGGTGGTCATGATGGCGATATGGATGTACTTTATGCGTTGTATGGTATTCATAGCAGTTACTCATCTACTTCATCAACTGTGCCAACTCTCAACAATAGCATTGGCATTTTAACAAACTCTTTGAATAAAAAGCATCAAACACCGGTGTTTGATGCTTTTTATTTAAGTTAATCAGGATAGATTAGGATCGAGGTTATTGTCTAGCTTCCAGTTTCAAGAGAAAAGTCTGCCCATCTGATTTATGCAGCCCTGTTTTTTTACTTGTTCAAAATTTAAGTCAAAAGTAATATCACCTTTGGTGGGAGTCCATTTAGAGTCTACCAAATCAATTGAGGGTCCAGACCCCCCATTACCTTTAACCTTAACATTTTCAGTTTTAACTATAGAAGTTGGATCTGAATCGCTCTTATGTGTGTCATCTGAATTCCAAATGCTTAATTTGACGCCATTTTCTGATATACTGCGTACCGCCCACGCATCTTTTAGAGTAACCGAAATTTTGTTTTCACTTTTAGTATTAGGGGTACTGGTAGTAACTAGTTGGTCATCTGTTAGATCTGCACCATTTATTGAATCATTATCCTTAATTTCAATATCCGGTCTACCAAAATTACCAATGCCAGTGCCACAACCTATTGCCACATTTCGGATGGCAGAATGAAACTCAATACCTACAGTTTGCCAGTGATACAATACGAGCACATCAGGTAGCTCCACCTGCAAGTCCATAGAACCAGAGATAGAATTTACTTGAGCTGTTGCCACAGATACACTAGCACCCAATACCGCCATGGCGGTCGCAATTTTTTTAACATTTTAATGATCCATAATCCGATGAAAAAACGGCCCTGCGGTCAGCACGGCCTATAAAATATAAGTGGGTAGAATACACTAGGACAACCCATACGCTCTACCAGCCTATTATGTGCCATTATACGCATGGGGGGAATGAAATCTTTTTTTTGTAAATATTTATATATTCTTGTAATTTTATGACTGATTTGTTGCTAGTTTTATATTTTATGTATCAATGATGGGCTAAATGAATCAACAACCCAAAAAAGCAATAACCCCAAGACTAACTCATAAAAGACACCCATCAAGCAAGATTAACAACCAAACTAAAAGGACTAAGCCCTATTGATTAAGAAACTTAGTCCCCATTTTCGCCTTGAGTAAAACCACTGAAGAACACCCTAGCCCATCATCTATTATCTAAGATTTAGGGCATGGTTCAATCCAAGCAGTCTTTACCATGATGCTTGGCAATTATAGCTTAGCAGTTACATAGTCAATGGCTTTTTGTACGGTGGTCAATTCAGCAGAATCTTCATCAGGAATGGTAATACCAAAGTTGCTTTCAAATGCCATCACCAGTTCAACCAAATCTAGAGAGTCAGCACCCAAGTCATCCATAAATGATGCTTCATTGTTGATGTCAGCAACATTTAGACCAAGTTGCTCAGCCACTGCGTCTTTTACTTTAGCTTCGATATCGCTCATGAGAGTTTCCTTTTAATGAAATGGATAAACGCCAGTATCGACACCATGCCGAGCTTAGCGACTTATCTTACAATAATTTTTTCAATGTATATATCATAAAACATTTTTGCCGATAGTGCAAGTTTTATGGATACATATGTTCACAATTTGCACTCAATGATAATCACAAGCTCGTCATTTGTCAATGATTTTATCCATCGTCATTGCCATCATGATGAATGCCAAATTTGATTATCACTGTATCATGCCTTACATATACATACCACCATTGACAGCAAGTACCTCGCCTGTGATGTAGCTTGCTTCATCACTTGCCAAGAAAGTAACGGCTACTGCTATCTCTTCAGGTTGAGCCATGCGACCAAGTGGCACAGCATCAAGCATGGAGTTAATCAGACGCTCATCAAGCTCTTCGGTCATGTCAGTCTCCACAAAACCTGGTGCTACACAGTTTACTGTAACGCCACGAGAGCCTATCTCTCGTGCCAATGCACGAGTGAACCCCTCAACACCTGCTTTACTGGCAGCGTAGTTCGCCTGACCTGCATTACCCATCTGACCCACCACCGAAGTGATATTGATGATACGACCAAAGCGAGCCTTCATCATGCTACGCACCGCACGGCGAGAAGTGCGATAGATAGATGTTAAATTGGTATCAAGCACATCAAACCAATCTTCATTTTTCATACGCATCAAAAGCCCATCTTTGGTGATGCCTGCATTGTTCACCAACACATTCACGCCACCATAGACGCTATCAATCTCTTCAAACAGTTTATCAATGGCTTCATCATCGCACACATCAAGCACACGACCGATGCCACCTGATTCACTCAAATACTCTTCAATGGCACAAGCACCTTTTTCGCTCGTTGCTGTGCCGATGACAAAATGACCCTCATCAGCGAAACGCTGAGCGATGGCTCGACCAATGCCACGACTTGCACCTGTTACTAAAACAATTTTTCTACTCATGTAAATTCTCCAATTTCTCAATACGAGCCAGTTTATCACTTGGCAGTGCGGTGATTGGCTGTGCTTGGCGTTTTGCAAGATTTGACAGAACATTACCTGGACCACATTCAATCACAACATCAATATGCTTATCCGCCAGTTTTTGCATGGTTTTTGCCCATTGTACAGGCATGGACAACTGCTCAATTAGGGCAGTTTTAATCTCACTGATACTCTCATGAACCTGTGCATGGCGGTTTTGTATGACAGGAATCTGTGGCAGATTGAATGTCGTTTCGCCAAGCAAGGTCGCTAATTTATCGGTGGCAGGATTCATCAACGCACAATGCGATGGCACGGATACCTTAAGAGCGACTGCTTTTTTACCCAAATTCTCAACCGCATCTAGCACATGGCAGACACCCACCTCTGTACCTGCTACGACCACCTGAGCTGGACTATTGAAGTTGGCAGGATTGACGATGCCTGCTTGATTGGTTGCGTCTTCGCATAGGCTAACCACTTGCTCATCATCTAGCCCAAGCACCGCCGCCATCTGCGTATCAATACCAAGAACCGCATCTGTCATATATTTTCCTCGTTCATGCACAAGTTTAACCGCATCAGATAAACTTAATACGCCACTTGCCACCAACGCACTGTACTCACCCAAAGAATGCCCTGCCAAACACACAGGCGTCAAACCTTGAACAGATAATTTTTCACTGATAACACGCCAAATGGCGACACTCGCTGCCACCAATGCAGGTTGTGTGTACTGTGTCTTGTGCAGACGCTCTTCGTCTTGAGTGATCTCCCAGAGATCAAAACCCAAAGTTGCACTCGCCTCATCAAAGACCGCTTTAACTACTGAAAAATGCTCTGCCAACTCATTCATCATTCCCACAGTCTGCGAACCTTGACCTGGAAAAACAACGGCAATGCGTTTGGCTGTATTATTTTCTGTCATAAAACACCTTGTTATGGATTTTTAATCACTGCATTTAAACAATTAACATAAAAATTGATGTGCATTTTATCATAAAAAAATAAACATTTGTTTACTAATTTTTGTGTAAATTTTTAATATAACATAACGAAATCTTGCTCATCGTAAGCACAAAAAAGCCAAGTGTATTGATGAACAATACAGCCTGGCTTTTGCAATCATAATCTACCGATTAGCTGTTTTGGCTTACCTTGAACAGTTGGCGACCACGGTAGAAACCATCTTTGGTCGCATGGTGGCGAAGATGTTTTTCGCCAGTAGTAGAATCAATGCTGATAGTGCTCACTACCATACGGTCGTGTGAACGACGCATGTCGCGGCGTGAACGGCTTTTGCGGTTTTGTTGAACTGCCATGATAGCTCCTAAAATTCGTCAAATTAAGGCAATTTAACACCTAAATCGCCAAATAAACAATAAAAATGGTCGTGCGTTTTATGGATGACCGTTGCATTAACACAACTCAAAGCATAGCACCTTTTGCTTTGACATCTTTAATAAGCACAATAAACGCTGTATTATACTAAAAAATTTCACTATTTTCAAAGCATAAACGCAAAAAATTACAAAACTTTCTATTTTATGCCAATTTATGCCAAATAATCTTTTAATTGAGCTTGCCTTTTAATGCAGCCAGTGCCGCAAATGGGTTATCCGCCATCTCATCATCGTCATTGGCATCTACCATCTCAATCGGCATCTCGCATTCGCTGTGGCGTGGCGATAGTGGCAAGACAAGCAGCAGCTCATCTTCAAGCAAATCTTGAATGGGTAGCATTTTTCTCACCCCTTCGCCATTGATTTCATCAACCAGTACATATTCAGCGTCTTTTACCTGCTCAATTTGGCTCTCATGCGATAAAATCGCCAAACGATACTGATTGATTATGTCAATATTCATATCCTCCAAACAACGCTGACAGGACACGATAAGCTCACCAACAACATCAAAAGTTAGCCACAAGATGCCTAAAGTTTTTTGTAAATTAACCTGAACGGTCAGGTTCTTATGCTGTCTTGTTTGGTTGGTTAGATTAACATGAGTGGACAGACGCTCAAAGCTCGCCACCGCTACCTCGCCAGACCACACAAAACCAATATCCGCCCACTTTTCAAGCACGATATTGGCAGGAAATTCTTTATTTGCCAAATCTAAAGATGGGTTTGTTGCCTTGTTCATTATAAATTCCTAATTCGTATTGCCTTATTATTTCATAAAATCAATAAATTTTCACGATAATTTTTATAATGCTTGATTACACTTGACTGACAAAATTATCCTCAACGCCCATCAAATAAATAATGCTATAATAACAAACAACAAAATTTCATGGTGTTTTTTATGCAATCTGTTGATTTTAGCACATTATCCCCAAATCTTAATATCAACCCATCTGACCAAAAAATACACATTCAATCACTATGGCAACAGTTGTTTTTTGATGAATCTCTCACAAAAGACATTGCCAAACTCAGTCAAAACATTGATGCCACAGCATGGCAAACATATGCCTCACACTGGCAGAGTATCGATAAAAATGATGATAAGGCACTCACCGACTGGCTCATCAGTTTATTTAATCATTTATTTAACCAACCCGACATTGGCATGATGCCCACCACGCTCGTTCGGGGCGATGGCGAACCTGAATATTTCCCTGCTGACGACAAAAATCCTGCAAGAATTGAGTTTGCTCATGGTTTTTTTGCCAGTAGCCTGCACGAAATCAGTCATTGGTGTATCGCCGGCAAAGCAAGACGCACTCTCAATGACTTTGGTTATTGGTATGAATCGGACGGACGAAATGAACAGACCCAAGCCATCTTTGAACAAGTAGAAATCAAGCCCCAAGCCATTGAGTGCTTACTCAATCAAGCCTGTGGACGCTATTTTTATGTTTCTCAAGACAATCTGAATGCAGATTTTGATACCAGTAAAAGCACTTTTGCCACCGATGTTTATGCTAAGGCACAAGACTATCTAAGCACGCCAAACACCCTGCCTAGAGATGCCAAAAGGTTGCTGTGGATATTGCTACGCCTTTGTCAAGGATTTACACCAACCCACTTTCACTAACAATACAAGAGATAAGTCATGCAAACACTTTATTTACACCCAAAAAATCCACAAACCAGACTACTAGAACAAATCGCCAATACATTAAAAGAAGGCAAAATTATCGCTTATCCAACCGAATCAGGCTATGCTTTATTGACACACTCTCAGGCTAAGCATACAACAAATCATCTTGCTCATATCAATCAAATCGTACAAAGCGAGCCATCAACGCTAATCTGCAAAAACATCAGCGATGCGACAAACTACGCCAACATCAATAATGCCCAATTTCGCCAAATCAAATCATGCGACACATCTGCCAAACGATTTATTCTAGAAGCAAGTAAGCAGACACCCAAGCACCTGCTCAACAAAAAGAAGTTGATTGGCATACAGTTTAGCGAATACACACCACTTGCCTCCCTACTTGATGTTGTTGGCGAACCTTTGGTCATCAGCGACCTAGATGGTCAATTGATGAACACCGAGACCCCCTATGACATTGAAGATGTATTAAGCAATCAAATTGATGTACTGGTCAATATTGATATGATTGAAAATATCCAAACAATAGAAGTCGTTAATTTGAGTGATTTATCAGATTAGATCGCTTTGACATACATGACATACATTTTAGCGGTAAATGCAGATACAATAAATTCAATCCAATCAAATCACCCAACCGTCATAAATAACAATCCAAGTCTCATCATTTAAAATTTAAAGCACCAAAACAAAAATCCCAGTCTAGACTGGGATTTTTTTGAGTAGAAAACCAATTATGGGCGGTCAACTAGCTCAACATATGCCATCGGTGCATTATCGCCATCACGATGACCGCACTTGATGATACGCAGGTAACCACCTGGGCGAGTTTTGTAACGAGGACCTAGTTCGTTGAATAGTTTACCAACGATTACCTTGTTACGAGTGCGGTTAAATGCCAAACGGCGGTTAGCAACACTATCTTCTTTCGCCAATGTGATTAGAGGCTCAGCTACACGGCGTAGCTCTTTTGCCTTAACCAAAGTGGTTTTGATTAGCTCATGTTCAAACAAAGAATTAGTCATGTTTTGGAACATTGCCTTACGATGGCTGCTGGTGCGACCCAGCTTTACGCCACTATTACGATGTCGCATGGTCAGTATCCTTTAAATTAACGGCTACGATAAGAAAAACGATCATCAACTCTCAAATCGCTTGGTGGCCATGTCTCTAAACGCATGCCTAACTCCAAGCCCTTAGACGCAAGTACATCCTTGATTTCGGTCAATGATTTCTTACCAAGATTTGGGGTCTTAAGCAGTTCAGTTTCTGAACGCTGTACCAAATCACCAATATAATAAATGTTTTCAGCTTTTAAGCAATTTGCTGAGCGAACCGTTAGTTCAAGATCATCCACTGGGCGTAATAGCACAGGGTCAATCTCTTCTTTCTCTTTGACAGGCTCAACCACTTCTTCTGCTTCCAAATCCACAAAAATTGCGATTTGTTGTTGCAAAATGGTTGCCGCTTTACGAATTGCTTCTTCTGGATCGATGGTACCGTTAGTCTCAAGCTCAATGATAAGCTTGTCTAGGTCGGTACGCTGCTCAACACGAGCATTTTCAACATCATAAGCAACACGCAGAATTGGGCTAAAACTTGCATCAAGTTTTAAGCGACCAATTGCTTTAGAGTTTGCATCTTCACGGCGTTGGTTGGCAGGCTCATAGCCACGACCTGTTACTACACGCAAACGCATCTTCAGATGACCACGCTCACTAAGAGTTCCTAACACCAAATCAGGGTTAGCAATCTCTACATTGTGTGGCAACTCAAGATCAGCAGCAGTAACAACACCTGCACCTTGCTTGTCCAAAGTCAAATAAGCTTCATTTTGGTCATGCAGTGTGATTGCCAAACCTTTTAGGTTTAAAAGCAAATCAAGCACATCTTCTTGCAGGCCTTCAAGTGTAGAATATTCATGATCCACACCTTCAATCTCTGCTTCAATAACTGCAGCACCAGACAATGAAGAAAGTAGAATACGGCGAAGGGCATTACCTAGCGTATGCCCAAAACCTCTTTCTAACGGCTCGAGCGTGACCTTAGCAGTCGTTTCATTAACCGCATCCACATGAATGGCACTAGGTGTTAGAAACTCAGTTGCATTTGTCATAGTGTCACCTCGATGATTAATTCGGATTATTTAGAATATAGCTCAACAATCAAGCTTTCGTTGATTTCAGCAGGTAGTTCACTACGCTCTGGTGCAGTTTTGAAAGTACCTTGAAGTTTGCTGTGATCAACTTCTAGCCATTCTGGAATACCGCGTTGAGTCGCAAGTTCAATAGCATTTTTGATACGCAATTGCTCTTTTGACTTTTCGTGAACAGCGATTACATCACCATCTTGTACTTGGATTGATGGAATGTTCACACGAACAAACTCATCACGACCTGCTTTTTTAAGCAAGATTGCACGATGGCTAACAAGCTGGCGAGCTTCTGCACGCGTTGCACCAAAACCCATACGATACACAACATTATCTAAGCGACGCTCTAGCATGCCTAATAGGTTTTCACCAGTTGCACCACGCATACGGGCAGCTTCTTTATAGTAGTTTGAGAATTGACGCTCAAGCACACCATACATGCGTTTTACTTTTTGCTTCTCACGAAGTTGCGATGCGTATTCAGAAGTTTTATTTTGGCTGTTGCCATGCTGACCAGGTGCACGACTAGCTTTCTTAGTTTTCACATCATAAGGCTTTACACCTGATTTGAGCTGCAAATCAGTACCTTCACGGCGTGATAATTTTAATTTTGGACCAATATAACGGGCCATGTGTCTTTCTCCTTAAACGCGGCGTTTCTTAGGCGGGCGGCAGCCGTTGTGTGGAATTGGGGTTACATCACTAATGCTGTTAATTTTATAACCCAATGCACCTAATGCACGAACCGCAGACTCACGACCTGGTCCTGGACCTTTAACCAAGACATCAACATTTTTAACACCATAGGTTTCTTGAGCTGCTTTACCAGCAACTTCAGCAGCAACCTGTGCAGCAAAAGGTGTTGATTTACGTGAACCACGGAAGCCTTGTCCACCTGAGGTGGCCCAAGCCAATGCATTACCTTGACGGTCGGTAATGGTTACAATGGTGTTATTAAAAGACGCATGAATATGGGCGATACCTTCAGATACCGAACGGCGAGCCACTTTTTTGCGGCTACGGGTGTCTTTTGCCATCTTTTAGCTTCCTAAATTAGTTACTTTTTAATTGCTTTGCGTGGACCTTTACGGGTACGCGCGTTAGTTTTAGTGCGTTGACCATTTACAGGTAGACCACGACGGTGGCGAAGACCACGGTAGCAACCCAAATCGACCAAACGCTTGATATTCATTGAAATTTCACGACGAAGGTCACCTTCAGTAGTGTAATTTGCAACTTCAGCACGGACAGCATCTAGCTGTACATCATCCAACTGACCAATTTTAGTGGTTTCGTTGATACCAACAGTAGCAAGGATTTGCTTAGCTGTAGTACGCCCTATACCAAAAATGTAAGTTAGTGAAATCACAGCGTGTTTGTTGTCCGGAATGTTTACACCGGCAATACGAGCCATTAACTTCTCTCCATTAGCACAAATACAATTGTATTTGCTAGGTTTACTCTAACAATCTGTTCAAATAACAGATTGATATGGCAATTAGCGGATAATACATTATCCGCTACTAATTTGCAAGGATTAATTTGTAACAATTAACCTTGGCGTTGCTTGTGGCGTGGTTCTGAGCTACAGATAACTAGAACCTTGCCTTTGCGACGAACAATTTTGCAACTGCCGCAAATCTTTTTAACTGATGCTTGAACTTTCATGTCATGCTCCTAAAGTACACCAACTATTGGTTGTTTGGCGATTTAATTAAAGTCTGATTATGATATTGATGAGTCATCAAATGTGCTTGAATCTGAGCAATGAAATCCATCAAAACAACTACCATAATCAACAAAGATGTACCACCTAACGGAATGGCTTGACCAAATGATGATTGTACAATCATTGGCATCAAGCAAATGATTGCCATATACATTGCACCAATAAATGTTAGGCGATTTAAAACAAAGTCTAAATAACGCTTGGTCTGTTGTCCAGGTCTAATACCTGGGATATATGCACCACTACGCTTTAGGTTTTCAGCAACCTCTTTGGGATTGAACATCAAAGCTGTATAAAAATAACAGAAGAAGATAACCATCCCACCAAAAAGCAGTAAATAAAGCGGTGCATCAGGCTGCAAAACCAAAGAAATATTTTGAATAAAACTTTGGAACAGCGTTGGGTTTTCAGTTGGAGTTGAAAAATGTCCCAAACTGGCTGGTAACATAAGCAAAGAACTGGCAAAAATTGCAGGAATCACACCCGCCATATTGATTTTTAATGGCAAATGAGATTGCTGCTGAGCATAAACCTTGCGTCCTTCCTGCTGTTTTTGAGCATAGTTCACTGGCACTCTGCGTTGAGCTCGTTCAATAAAAACGATAGCAGCAGTAACAGCAATACCCAAAATGGCAAAAACGAAAGCGGTTAAAAGCTCCTTACTGCCACCTGTGCTATTAGCAAAGATGCCTCCAATCATGTTTGGTGCACTTGCCACAATACTGGCAAGAATCAGCATAGAAATACCGTTACCAATACCACGCTCAGTAATTTGTTCACCCAACCACATCAAAAACATGGAACCTGCAACAAGAGATGTTACCGCAGGAATATAGAAACTCGAACCTGTCGATAGAGTTAGATTCTGTGAAATTAACCCTGCCGACATACCTACCGCCTGCACAAAAGCCAATGCCAAAGTACCTTGGCGGGTATATTTATTTAATGTTCTACGCCCTGCTTCACCTTCTTTTTTAAGTGCTTCCAAAGAAGGCACAACAGCCGACATCATCTGCACCACAATCGATGCTGAGATATAAGGCATGATTCCAAGTGCCATAATGGACATACGCTCAAGAGAACCACCAGAGAACATGTTAAACATGCCCAAAAAAGTATTCTCACCAGCTTCAAAAAACTCAGCCAAGCGTATTGGATTCATGCCTGGTACAGGTACATGTGAACCTAGACGATAAACAATCAACGCACCAATTAAAAAAAGAATACGATTCCAAAGCTCGTCGTATTTACGGATAAACACGAAAGGATTTAATGGAATATTTGATTTGGACGCTGAATGTTTTGACACGACATTACTCCTCGATGCTACCGCCAGCAGCTTCGATTGCTTGTTTTGCACCTTTAGTTACTTTTACACCTTTAAAGGTCAAAGCACGGCTAATTTCGCCAGATAGGATGACGCGAGCACGCTTCATATCGCCACGGATAATGTTAGCAGCTTTTAGAGTGTCAACGCTAACCACATCGCCTTCGATTTTATTTAGCTCAGACAGACGAACTTCAGCAGTAGTTAGTGCTAGTTGGCTGGTGAAACCAAATTTTGGCAAACGGCGATAGATCGGCATTTGACCGCCTTCAAAACCTGCTGGAATGCTTGAACCTGAGCGTGAAGTTTGACCTTTGATACCACGACCACCAGTCTTACCAAGACCAGAACCGATACCACGACCACGACGCTGGGCGGTCTTTTTTGCACCTAGTGCAGGTGCTAATTCATTTAAACGCAGACCCATTACGCTTCCTCCACTTTAACCATGTAATTTACACGATTTACCATACCACGAATTGAAGGAGTGTCTTCAACTTCAACAGTATGACCGATACGACGTAGTCCTAAACCTTTTAGGCAAGCTTTGTGGCTTGCTAAGCGATGACTACTCGATTTTACTTGAGTAACTTTAATTGTTTTCATCGTAACTTACCTACTTCTTAACCCAAAATTTCTTCTATAGATTTACCACGCTTAGCGGCAACTTGTTCTGGTGAAACCATGTCACGCAAGCCTTTGAAAGTCGCTTGTACAACATTGGCTGCATTAGTTGAGCCGTAGCACTTAGCCAATACGTTTTGAACGCCTGCAACTTCAAGAACTGCACGCATTGCACCACCAGCAATAACACCTGTACCTTCAGATGCTGGTTGCATATACACTTTAGATGCACCATGGCGTGCGTTGATTGGATGTTGTAGGGTATGCCCTGCCAATTCAACAGTAATCATGTTACGCTTGGCAGCTTCAAGTGCTTTTTGGATAGCAGCAGGCACTTCACGGGCTTTACCACGACCAAAACCTACACGACCATTACCATCACCAACTACTGTTAGAGCAGTGAAAGAGAAGATACGACCGCCTTTTACAACTTTTGCTACACGATCAACAACAACCAATTTTTCTACCAAACCGTCAGTTTGTTCAACTTTTGCCATGATTAGAACTCCAATCCATTTTCACGGGCTGCGTCTGCTAGTGCTTTTACGCGGCCATGATATTTAAAACCACTACGGTCAAATGCAACTTTAGTGATGCCTGCTGCTTTTGCACGCTCAGCGATGAGTGCACCAACAGCTTTTGCTGCTTCAACATTACCAGTAGCACCAGAACGAAGAGTAGCATCTAAAGTTGAAGCCTGAGCAACAACGACACCACCTGTTGGTGAGATAACTTGAGCATAGATATGGCGTGGAGTGCGAGTGACAGTCAAACGATTAACGCCTAAGTGACGGATGTGTGCACGGGTTTTTTTCGCTCGGCGAAGACGAGCTGATTTTTTATCGAACATGTTTGCTCACCTTACTTATTTTTTCTTAGCTTCTTTGCGAAGAACCACTTCGTCGCTATAACGAACACCTTTACCTTTATAAGGCTCAGGCAGACGGAAGCTACGAATTTTTGCTGCTGCTTGACCCAACTTTTGCTTGTCGCTTGATTTCAAAACGATTTCAGTTTGGCTTGGGCTTTCTGCAGTAACGCCTTCAGGTAGCGTATACTCGATTGGATGAGAAAAGCCTAGGCTTAGGTTTACTTTGTTACCTGCAACCTGTGCACGATAACCAACACCGATAAGTTGTAGGCGACGCTCAAAACCATTACTTACACCATGAACCATGTTGTTGATTAATGCACGCACTGTACCAGTGTGCATCCACGCTTCTTTAGTGTCAGCAATAGGAGAAAGCGTAACAACGCCATCTTCTTGTTTTAGCTCGACCAAATCATGCAGGCGTAAAAACAAAGAACCGTTCTTGCCTTTAACTTCAACCTGCTGACCGTTCAAAGTAACGCTGGTACCAGCTGGTAGCGTTACAGGGGCTTTAGCCACACGAGACATAGGAGTTTTCCTTAAATGATAATAAAACGCCATCAAATGATGGCAATGAAACCATGCTTTTTTAAATAAAAATAAAAGTTTTGTACATAAAACTTAGAGATTATTTAAATAAGCAAATTATTATAACAGAAAAAATCCTTGGCGTAAACCAAGGATTTTTATCTTTTTGTAATTTTATCAGTTGTTTATTAGGCAACCAATGCTATTACTTCACCACCAATACCAGCAGCACGAGCAGCACGATCACTCATGATGCCTTTGCTTGTAGAAATGATGGCAACACCCAAGCCTTTTTGAACACTTGGTAGCTCATCTTTACCACGGTATTGACGAAGACCAGGACGGCTGTAGCGTTTTAGAGTCTCAATAACGCCTTTTCCTTGGTAGTACTTAAGTTCTACAGTTAGAACTTTTTTACCATTCTCAATGTCACTAACTTCTGCACCAGCTAGGTAACCTTCTGCAACCAATAGGTCAGCAATAGATTTACGAAGCTTAGAAGCAGGCATTGCAACAGATGGCTTGTTTCTTGATTGTGCGTTGCGAATGCGGGTTAGCATATCAGCAACAGGATCTTGCATACTCATTGCGATACTCCTTACCAGCTTGCTTTACGAACGCCAGGTACATCACCTTGCATTACACGCTCACGCAATTTATTGCGTGATAAACCAAATTTACGGAAATAACCATGTGGACGACCAGTTAAGCCACAACGATTGCGTAGGCGTACTGGTGAAGAATTGCGTGGTAGTGTTTGCAGAGCAAGCATTGCCTCTAGACGCTCTTCATCACTTGCATTGATGTCACTGATTACCGCTTTTAATTTTGCACGCTTTTCGGCGTACTTAGCAACTGTTTTTTCGCGTTTTAGTTCGCGATTAATCATGCTTTTCTTAGCCATAACATTTACCTTATCTAAATGGGAAGCCGAATGCTTTTAGCAATGCACGACCTTGATCATCATTAGCAGCTGTAGTAGTGATAGTGATGTCTAGACCACGGATGCGATCAATCTTATCAAAATCAACTTCTGGGAAAACGATCTGCTCTTTGATGCCCAATGAGTAATTGCCACGACCATCAAATGCTTTTGCTGAAAAACCACGGAAATCACGAATACGAGGAATCGCAATGGCAATAAGACGATCTAAGAATTCATACATCTGTTCGCCACGAAGAGTAACTTTACAACCAATCGGCCATTCTTCACGAATTTTAAAGCCGGCCACTGATTTGCGTGCTTTGGTTACTACAGGTTTTTGACCAGCGATTGCGGTCATGTCAGCCAACGCACCTTCTAATAGTTTTTTATCCTGTGCCGCACCGCCAACACCCATGTTTAGAGTGATTTTGGTGATTTTTGGCACTTGCATTACATTTTCCAAGCCAAGCTCATCTTTGATTTTTTGCTTTAGCTCGTCATTGTATAAAGATTTTAATCTTGCCATTACTATATACCCTTGGTCTCTTATGCAGTCGCCACTACTTCACCAGTAGAACGATAGATACGGACTTTTTTGCCCTCTTCGTTTACTTGGTAAGCAACACGATCTGCTTTTTGGGTTGCTGCATTATAAATTGCAACATTTGAAATGTGTAAAAATGCTTCTTGCTTAACAATGCCACCTTCTTTACCTAGCATTTGGTTAGGTTTTTGGTGTTTGGTTACAATGTTGATGCCTTCAACTTTTACACGGTCTGCTTTAACCGCCAAAATTGTGCCTTGCTTGCCTTTATCTTTGCCAGCAATCACAACCACGGTGTCGCCTTTGCGTAACTTTGCCATAATAGCCTCTAAAAGGTTACAGTACTTCAGGTGCTAGTGAAACAATTTTCATGAATTGTTCACCACGTAGTTCACGGGTAACAGGTCCAAAAATACGAGTTGCAATTGGGGCTTTGTTATTGTTTAGAATAACCGCCGCATTGTCATCAAAACGTAATACAGAACCATCTGGACGACGCACACCTTTCTTAGTGCGCACAACTACCGCATTCATCACGTCGCCTTTTTTAACACGACCACGAGGAATGGCTTCTTTAACCGTTACCTTGATAATGTCGCCAACTGATGCGTAACGACGATGCGAGCCACCCAGTACTTTGATACACTGAACGCGTCTTGCACCACTGTTATCTGCAACTTCCAGCATTGTTTCAGTCTGAATCATCGCATTACTCCATAATAAATAAAGCAATAAAAGCCATTCGCCATTAAATATGCACAATGCTTGTACATATTTAATGGATGAACATCTATAAAGATGTACATTATACTAGTAAATGACTTTTAATGCAAATCACTTAAATTTTTACCGCAGTCTCGACCACATCAACCAAAGTCCAAGACTTGGTTTTTGAGATAGGACGAGTTTCTTTGATACGAACGATATCGCCTTCTTGACAAACATTATTCTCGTCGTGAGCTTTTAGCTTGGTAGAACGGCGAACTTGCTTGCCATACATTGGGTGGCGAATTTGGCGTTCAACAAGGACGGTAATAGATTTGTCCATTTTGTTGCTAACAACTTTACCAGTTACAACGCCAACTTCTTGAGTTTGGATGTTCTCGCTCATGCGTCGCCTCTTTGTTTTTCGTTAATCAAAGTCAAGATTTTTGCAATCGTACGACGATTTGCCTTAACTTCGTGAGTATTGCCCAGCTGACCCGTAGCTTTTGCCATACGCAGACGGAATGCATCAAGCTGCTTTTCGTCAAGCAATTGAGCCAACTCTTCTACTGATTTTTCGCGTAATTCGTTGGTTTTCATTACATAACCGTCCGTTTAACAATAGTTGTTTTAAAGGGTAGTTTTGCCGATGCTAAAGTTAGAGCTTCGCGCGCTAATTCCTCGCTGACACCTTGGATTTCGTATAGCATTTTACCAGGCTTAATCTCAGCTACCCAGTACTCAACTGGACCTTTACCTTTACCCATACGAACTTCTAAAGGTTTCTCGGTAATTGGCTTGTCTGGGAATACACGAATCCAAATTTTACCGCCACGCTTAATGCGACGAGTAATGGTACGACGAGCTGCTTCAATTTGGCGAGCAGTCATGCGACCACGACCGATAGATTTTAGACCAATTTCACCAAATGCAACGGTGTTACCGCGTTGAGCAAGACCTGTATTACGGCCTTTGTGCATTTTACGGAATTTGGTACGTTTTGGTTGCAACATAGCTTACCCCTTGTCTGAATTACGACGGCTGTTGGTACGGCCACGGCGTTTTGGTGCACGGGCTTTCTCTTCAACCACTGGGTTATAGACGCTGTTCATGCCATCTAGAATTTCACCACGGAAAATCCACACTTTTACACCGATGGTACCATAAGTGGTTTCTGCACGCACTTCTGCGTAATCGATGTCAGCACGAAGAGTATGTAGAGGCACACGACCTTCACGATACCACTCAGTACGAGCGATTTCTGCACCGCCTAGACGACCAGATAGCTCAACTTTAATACCTTGAGCACCTGAACGCATGCTGTTTTGTACCGCACGCTTCATCGCACGACGGAACATCACACGGCGTTCTAGCTGGTTGGCGATACCAACAGCAACCAAACGAGCATCTAGGTCAGGCTGAGTGATTTCCTTGATATTAACTTGTGCAGGAACACCCATGATTTTGGTAAGTTCTTTTTGCAGAGCTTCAATATCCGCCCCTTGCTTACCGATAATCACGCCAGGACGAGCTGAGTGAATGGTAATCTTAGCAGCACCCGTAGGACGCTCAATACTAATATTACTTACCATTGCCTCTTTTAGCTTGTTGCGTAGAAAATCACGCACCTTAAAGTCGTTTAGTAGGTATTCTGAGTATTGCTTTGGACTTGCGTACCAGTTTGCATTGTGCTTTTTGACAACGCCCAAGCGAATACCAATTGGATGAACTTTTTGACCCATGATTATGCTCCTACTTTAACAGTGATGTGACAAGTGCGTTTGCTGATGCGGTCAGCACGACCCTTGGCACGGGGCATAATACGCTTCAAAGTAATGCCTTCATCAACATAGATGGTGGAAACACGCAAGGTGTCAATATCCAAGCCATTGTTGTGCTCAGCATTAGCAATGGCTGATTGCAAGCATTTCTTAACCAGTTTAGCACCTTTTTTATTACTAAAGGTCAAGATATCCAAAGCGCGCTCAATTGGCTTACCACGAACTTCGTCCGCAACCAATCTTACTTTTTGTGCCGAAATAGCAGCACCACGTAATTTTGCAGTTACTTCCATGGTAGCACCTTATCTCTTAGATTTCTTATCAACGCCATGACCACGATATGAACGGGTTGGGGCGAATTCACCAAGTTTATGGCCAACCATTTGCTCGCTCACAATAACAGGTACATGAGTACGACCATTGTGAACTGAGATGGTTAGACCTACCATTTGTGGCAGAATCATCGAGCGGCGTGACCAAGTCTTGATTGGTTTGCGACTGTTGCTCTCAAGAGCATCTTCAACCTTGGCAAACAAATGCGCATCGATAAATGGGCCTTTTTTCAATGAACGAGGCATGAAACTTTTCCTTTATTTCTTGGCACGACGGCGACGGATGATCATATTGTCAGTACGCTTGTTAGAACGAGTCTTAAGACCCTTAGCTTTCTGACCCCAAGGACTGGTAGGATGTTTACCAAAATTGCGTCCTTCACCACCACCGTGTGGGTGATCAATCGGGTTCATTGCCGTACCACGAACGGTAGGACGAACACCACGCCAGCGTGCTGCACCTGCTTTACCAAGTGATTTTAGGTTGTTTTCAGTGTTGGACACTTCACCAATAACCGCACGGCAATTAGCGTGAATACGACGGGTCTCGCCCGAACGCAAACGAACAATCACATAAGCACCGTCACGACCCAACAGCTGAACTGCAGCACCAGCAGAACGAGCGATTTGTGCACCCTTGCCGATTTTTAGTTCGATGTTGTGAATAACAGTACCCACTGGGATATTTTTAAGTGGCAAGCAGTTACCTGGACGAATTGGAGAATTCTCACCAGATTGAACCTGATCGCCTACAGCCAATTTTTTAGGTGCAATGATATAACGACGCTCACCATCTGCATACTTTAATAGAGCAATGTGTGCAGTACGGTTTGGATCGTATTCAATGCGTTCAACAGTTGCAACGATACCATCTTTATTGCGTTTAAAGTCAATCAGACGGTAATGTTGTTTGTGACCACCACCAATATGACGGGTAGTGATACGGCCGTTGTTGTTACGGCCACCAGTTTTTGCTTTTGATTCAACAAGTGGTGCATAAGGACGACCTTTATAAAGGTGTGGATGCACTACTTTTTCAACAAAGCGGCGACCTGGTGATGTAGGTTTTGCTTTTACGATAGGCATGTCTTGTATCCTTATTCGTTAGTCGCTGTTTCACTAGTGACTTCCTCACCAGCACCGATTTGTACGTCTGAACCTGACTTTAAGGTTACATACGCTTTTTTAACATCAGAGCGTTTGCCCACAATACGACCAAAACGCTTAGTTTTACCTTTAGTATTTAGGGTGTTTACTTTAACAACCTCAACACCTTCAAACATTAGCTCAACAGCTTGTTTGATGTCGCGTTTTGTTGCATTGCTGTCAACTTTGAAAACTTGAACGCCCAAGCTGTCGCCAAGACGCTGAGATTTTTCAGAGAATACAGGGGCTTTTAGCACTTGATATAATCTTGCGTTACTCATGCTAGTGTCTCCTCAAATTGTTTGGCAGCTTCCACAGTCATGATAACTTTATCAAAAGAAACCAAGCTTACAGGGTCAACCTCACGAGTACCCAATACATTTACATGTGGGATATTGCGAGCAGCTAAGTACAAATTCTCATCAACTTCATGAGTAACAATCAATGCGCGTGGTGCATTTAGCTCTGCTAATTTTGCAACCAAACCTTTGGTTTTTGGTGCATCAACAGTGATGTTGTCAACCAATACCAAACGCTCTTGGCGTACTAGCTCTGCCAAAATGCATTGCATTGCACCGCGATACATTTTTCTATTTACTTTTTGTGACCAGTCTTGTGGTTTTGCTGCAAATGCACGGCCACCACCAACCCAAATTGGGCTACGGATAGAACCAGCACGAGCACGGCCAGTACCTTTTTGACGCCATGGCTTTTTACCACCGCCAGAAACTTCGCCACGAGTTTTTTGTGCACGAGTACCTTGACGAGCACCAGCTAGGTATGCAGTTACGACTTGGTGTACCAAGGCTTCATTGAACTCACGACCAAAAGTCGTTTCTGATAGTTCAACCGCCGCACCTGTAACAGTTTTTAAATTCACGTTAATCCCCTCAACTAGGCTTTGACTGACGGACGGACGATTACATCGCCACCATTAGCACCTGGAAGTGCGCCTTTGATAACCAGTACACCTTTTTCAGCATCAATAGACACGATTTCAAGACCTTGTACAGTAACACGCTTGTTACCCATTTGTCCTGGCATCTTTTTGCCTTTGAATACTTTACCTGGAGTCTGGTTTTGACCAGTAGAACCAAGTACACGGTGTGATACAGAGTTACCGTGAGTTGCATCTTGAGTGCGGAAGTTGTGACGCTTTACACCACCTTGGAAGCCTTTACCTTTAGACTGGCCAGTAATATCAACTAGCTGACCAACTTCAAATAAATCTACCAAAATGTTTGCACCGACTTCACGACCTTCTAATTCGCTCTCGTCTGCACGGAATTCCCAAACACCACGACCAGCGGCTACGCCAGCTTTTGCGAAGTGTCCCTTTTGGGCAGCAGTTACACGGCTGTCACGACGCACACCAGTAGTGATTTGAATTGCGTTATAGCCATCGGTGTCTACTGTTTTGATTTGAGAGATGCGGTTTGCGTCAACCTCGACTACTGTTACAGGGATAGATACACCTGCTTCAGTAAAGATTCGGGTCATGCCGCATTTTTTACCGACTAAACCAATCGCCATTTTAGACCTCTTACTTTAATAATAGTTTATATTAAACCAGTTAAGTTCAATTAGCCTAGGGCGATTTGAACATCAACACCGGCAGCCAAATCCAATTTCATCAATGCATCTACTGTTTTATCAGTAGGCTGTACGATGTCAATCATGCGTTTGTGGGTGCGAATTTCATACTGGTCGCGAGCGTCTTTGTTGACGTGTGGTGATGTCAATACATTGAACCGCTCAATACGAGTCGGCAAGGGAACAGGGCCACAAACTTGTGCGCCTGTGCGCTTTGCAGTATCGACAATCTCTTGTGCCGACTGGTCAATCAGACGATGGTCAAAAGACTTTAGTCGGATACGGATTCTCTGGTTAGCCATGCCAACAAGCTCCTAAATTAAGTGCTTTATAAAACTTCCATCATCACAAGATGACTTCAGCTATACCATTTTTTTCAACTCTTTTGTCAAAAGCAATGCTTTTAGACAAAATAATCCAATCCCTGCCCGTCATGTAAAAATACTAGACAGCAGGGGTGTTGTTATAGTGCCAAAAACGATGCTTCGGCTGTGGCGTTGTCCTTTTTAATTCTCTA
Organism: Moraxella haemolytica; assembly: GCF_030177935.1. Taxonomy (NCBI): domain Bacteria; kingdom Pseudomonadati; phylum Pseudomonadota; class Gammaproteobacteria; order Moraxellales; family Moraxellaceae; genus Moraxella; species Moraxella haemolytica. The sequence goes on along the minus strand of NZ_CP089974.1, from coordinate 353,624 downwards.
TCATTTTTGTAGAGAACAATTTTTATCAAATTTATTCTTTTCAATCACGATAAAGCGGATCAAAAAGCGCAACGCTAAAATATAATGAAACCATATTATACATTAAAAATGACTTAATGCAAGTTTTTTATTCAGTTTTTATGGGTGAATGACAATATTTTTATTGGATATTCTTCGCTTATTGGCTCTTGTGTTTTTGTGAAAAACATACCCCAATCTTTTGGGCTTATCTCATTAACCATACCAAAAACAATGTCAGGCTCATTTATTTTTTCAGTTATTTTAACATCATCTTTTAAAAATCATCAATGATGGCTGAATGATGGCTGATGGCGTACTGCTCTTGATGATAGTTGGTGGCAACTTTTAGTTGTATTTGTGCATTGAGCGTATGCTCCAAGTGTTGCACCATGCTTTTTTCATGGACAGCTAAATGGTCTATCACCACTGGGGCAGCAAGAATATCAATGACAATAGGCTTGTGAGCAGAACACCCGATCGTCTGCACAATTTTGCGAATAATCTCAAAAGCAACCGTCTCGTTACTTTTTACCATACCAGTACCGCAACACGCCTCACAAGGCTGACAAAGCTGCTGAGCAAGGCTCTGATGGGTTCGTTTGCGTGCCATCTCAATCAGCCCCAATGGACTTACGGACATGATATGCGTTGGCGTCTTATCACGGCTTAGTTCGTGCTTTAGGGTGCTTAATACCGCATCTTTATGGTGCTGTGCTTTCATGTCAATAAAATCGAGAATGATGATACCGCCAAGCTGTCGCAAACGAATCTGTCTGACAATAGCCCAAACCGCCTCTAAGTTAATCTGATAGATGGTCTGTTGTGGCGAATGCTTACCCACATATGAACCCGTATTGACATCAATGGTTGTCATGGCTTCGGTTTGGTCAATCACCAAATAACCGCCTAAAGGCAAATCAACCCTACTCTTTAGTGCCTGCTGAATTTGTTCTTCTACATCGTACTTATCAAACAGTGGCTTATGGTAGGCGTACCGATGAAGCTGTGATAGACCAGATGGCACAATTTGCAAGAAAAAATCCTGAATACTGTGATACATCTGTTCATCATCCACCCAAATTTGCAAATCATCAAGCGAACTGTCTCTTAGATGGCGTAAAGGCAAGGGTAGCTCTTGATGGATGAGCTGATGTTTGAGCTTGTGAGTTTTAGCTTTGGTGAAACCATCGCTGAGTGCCTGCCAAAGATGATACAGACGATTTAAATCCCCATCTAGACCATCTTCATCCATCTTGGTCGCTGCCGTACGCACAACGACACCCCCCATCACGCCTTTTTGTGTTATTAGGGTGGATAGCACATGCTTTAATCGTTGGCGTTCTTTTTGTGGTTTAATGCGTGATGACAAGCCAACACCCACACCCAAAGGGCGATAGACCAAGTAACGACCGACCAATGCAATGTCCGTGGTCAATCTTACCCCTTTATCCCCCACCCCACCTTTGATAATCTGCACCAAGATACGCTCACCCTGATAAAATAACTGCTCTATCTTAAAGTTAGATTTTTGGGCGGACTGTTTCACATCATCAATGTGCAAAAAGGCTGTACGAGCCAAACCAATATCCACAAAGACCGCCTGCATACCTGTCAAAATACGCACCACCGTTCCCAAATAAACATCACCAACTTGTCCTAGCTGACGATGATTTTCAATGTATATCTCATCAAGTACGCCATCTTGTACCACAGCAAGGCGTGTCTGCATGGGCAGATGATTGATTAAAATTTCTTTGGTCATGCTAATTGGTCTTTTTAAGTTTGTTTGTAAATTGTATTTAAATACGATTGGTTTTTTAATGAGTGATATTTTGGTTTTAATTAGCACAATCAGTTTTCATCATATCCACCACCTGAGTCATCAGCTCTAGCGTTTGAGCAAGGGGTAACCCCACCACATTGGTATAACTGCCGTTAATTTCCTTAACCCACGCCATCGCACCGCCCTGAATGGCATACGCTCCTGCTTTATCCGCAGGCTCGCCTGTCTGCCAATAACGCACCATCATCTGATTGCTCAGTTTCACAAAGTGGACTTGAGTACGGCAAATCATGCTCTGCCTAGCAGTCAATCGACCACCTTGAATACCACTGACACACACCGCCGTCCAAATCTCATGTGTCGCCCCTGATAGCTTAGCCCACATGGCAAAAGCATCGTCTTTATCGGTGGGTTTGGTCAGCACCTGACCATCTTCTAACACGCCAATGGTGTCTGCAGTAATAATAAGTGCTTCATCATCACCCATCAGCTCAATCGCCCTATCCGCTTTGGCATGCACCATACGCATGGCATAATCTGTCGCACGCTCGTTGTCATAGCAAGATTCATCAATCGGTGCATTCATGATATCAAAATCCACACCTGCCACTCTTAGCAACTCTTGACGGCGTGGCGAAGTAGATGCCAAAATCACACGCATACCAAACCCTCTAATCTATCAGTACCCATGACCAACCAGCTTTCATTTAAAATCTTAAAAAAGCACGACAAGCTCAAATTATACCTTATTTTACACCCAAAAACCCCAAAAACAAGTAAGACACATGGTTTTTTGGGATTTTTATGATCAAGTTTTGAGCAAAATAAGTGTTAAAGATGTTGTCAATTATCAAGATATGTTACAATAAGCACCATTTTATACAACCGATACCAAAGCATTTTTCTACTAAATAAGTCAGCAAATAGGATTAATCATGAGCAATACCCTAACCAGTACTGATATCTTAAATGTCGCCAAACTCTCTCGCCTTGCCATTGACGATGTCAAGTGCGACAGTTACGCTAAAGATATTGGCAAAATCTTATCCATGATGGATGTACTATCACAAGTGAACACTGATGATATTAAACCCCTGACCAATGTTCATGATGGCGTGCAAATGCTACGCCCAGATGTAGTGGACGCAAACGGTCTTGGGGTCAATCGTGAAGCCAATCAAAAGATCGCCCCCGCTGTACAAGATGGGTTATATTTGGTTCCGCAGGTGATTGAATAGCACAATGACTAAGCCCCATGAAGCAACCTAAACCTTGTCGCCAACAGTGCATCTTGTATCACACAGATGGCAATAAGAAGCATATCACAGGGGCAAAACTTGATTTGGTAACATTGGAGCCCTAAGGGATAAAAACTTGGAGTCTTAAACACAGACCCCATCCAATATCTCAAACATGATCAGTGTTTGGGCAGATGATAGAAGTTTTTAAAATACGCCAAAAGTATTAAAACTTTATTTTTATAAGCTTAAGCATCAAAAAGAACATCGCCCACACAAAAACTTTTTTTAAAGACCATGCGTCAAAAGGTCATACAACCCCAAATCAACAAAGCAATAGCCCAAGATTACTTACTTTAAAACATACCAATTAAGAGAAAATCATGACAAACTTCCACACCCTGTCCGTCCGTGAACTTGCCGATGGTTTACAAACCAAACAATTTAGCTCGGTTGAATTAACCCAGCACTTTTTAGACCGTATCGCCACCCACGATAAGGCAATCAATAGTTTTATTACCGTAACGGCTGAATCTGCCCTAGAACAAGCCAAACTTGCCGATGAGTTAAGAGCAAATGGCGACACTCGCCCCCTATTGGGCGTACCGATGGCTCACAAAGACAACTTATGCACCCAAGGCGTTTTGACCACTTGTGGCTCAAAAATGCTGTCAAACTTTGTCGCCCCTTATAGTGCCACTTTGGTAGAAAATATTGCAAATCAAGGATTTATCAGTCTTGGCAAGCTCAACATGGACGAATTTGCCATGGGTTCGGACAATGAAAAATCCTACTTCGGAGCAGTACACAATCCCTATGACTTGGATCGAGTGCCTGGCGGTTCGTCTGGTGGCAGTGCTTCTGCGGTAGCAAGTGGCTTTGTGCCTGTTGCTACAGGCTCAGACACAGGTGGCTCAATTCGCCAGCCCGCCAGTTTCTGTGGGGTAACAGGCATCAAGCCCACTTATGGGCGAGTATCTCGCTTTGGCATGGTGGCATATGCATCAAGCCTAGATCAAGCAGGAGCGTTTGGGCGGTCAGCTGTAGATTGTGCCTATCTTTTACAGGCGATGGCAGGCTTTGACCCAAAAGACAGTACGAGTGTCAATTTACAAGTACCCAACTGGGTGGGCGAGCTTGACAAAGTACCAAGCGACAAACCACTTAGCGGACTAAAAGTGGGCGTACCGCAAGAATATTTTGGCATAGGGTTAAATGCTGATGTTAAAGCCAAAATTGAAGACGCTTTAAAAGTCTATCAAGACTTAGGGGCGACTTTGGTAGATGTGCATTTGACCGACCCACAAATTACCCTTGCCACTTATTATCTTCTTGCCCCTGCCGAAGCCAGCTCCAACCTATCTCGCTTTGACGGTGTCCGCTATGGCTATCGCTGTGAAAATCCTGCCGATTTGCACGATTTGTACACTCGTTCACGCTCGGAAGGCTTTGGGGCGGAAGTGCAACGCCGTATCATTATGGGAACTTATGCCCTAAGTGCAGGTTATTTTGATGCGTATTATGTCAAGGCTCAAAAGGTAAGACGATTGATTTTAAACGACTTTTTAAAAGCCTTTGAAACCTGCGACATCATCGCCACGCCAACCGCCCCAACGGTTGCCTATAAACTTGGCGAAAATCTCTCCCCTGCCGAAATCTATATGGGCGATGTCTATACCATTGGCGTGAATTTGGCGGGCTTACCAAGTTTGTCGCACCCTGTGGGCTTTGTTGGTGGCTTGCCTGTGGGCTTACAGCTGATTGGCAAACATTGGGCGGAAAGCGAACTTCTAAAAACCGCTCATGTGTATCAGGCGAATACCAAGTTTCATCAAGAGATGCCGGATTTGGTGAAGTGATTTTGGATTTGGGATAAATGATAAATTTATCCCAAGCAATAAAAGGAGATAATGATGCAACGCCGTCATTTTTTACAAAAAACCTTATTGGCACTACCTATTATTTTTTCTGGCAATTTATTAACTGGATGCAAAACGAGTTTATCCAATAACCATTTACCTAATGACAAGATAACAAAAAATCCAAATTTATTACAAAATAAATTAAAAGAAATATTGCCAATTTGGGAAAATAAATTTAATGCCAAAATTGGTATGACGATTATTGCTGACAGTGGTGAAATATCCAGCCATCGTGGTGATGAATATTTTCCTGTTAATAGCACCATTAAAGCCTTTATCGCAAGCCATATATTATTACTTGTAGATAAAGGAAAATTGGATTTAAATGAAAAAATCATTATTAAAGAAAGCGATTTGATAGAATATTCTCCTGTCTGCAAAAAATACTTTAATGAAAATAAACCAATTTCTATTAGTGAATTGTGCGAAGCTACCATAACACTGAGTGATAATGGCTCTGCCAATATCTTGTTGGATAGAGCTGGGGGCTTGACTGCATTCAATCAATTTTTGAAAGAGATTGGGGCGGATATGGTGTTAGCAAATAATGAACCTTTACTAAATCGCTCACATTATGGTGAAACCAGTGATACCGCAAAACCAATTCCTTATACAAGAAGCCTAAAAGCATTGATTACAGACAATATCCTATCCAATCAAAGCAAAGAACAGTTGATAACTTGGCTTATCAATGATAAAGTTGCTGATAATTTATTGAGAAAATATTTACCAAAAAATTGGCGAATTGGCGACAAAACAGGCACAGGTAGTGAATCAAAAAATATCATTGCTGTGATTTGGAATGAAAATAATAAATCTTATTTTGTCAGCTTATTTATCACTCAGCCACATGATGGTAAATCCCTTGATTTTAAAAATCAAAAAGATGAAATAATGGCACAAATTGGTAAAGAAATTTATCCATTTTTATAACCCATTAAATTTTTATAGTTAATAGGAAAATTTATGACTAACCAAGCCCCCCTAATTGACGGCTATGAAGTTGTTATCGGCATTGAAATCCATTGCCAATTAAACACCGCCACCAAAATTTTCTCGCCCGCCAGTACCGAATTTGGGCAAGAACCCAACACACAAGCCAACATCATTGATTTGGCAATGCCCGGCGTATTGCCAGTGTTGAACGCCGATGTCGTTGAAAAGGCGGTCAAATTTGGCTTAGGGGTAAACGCCCAAATCGGACAAATGAACGCCTTTGACCGCAAAAACTACTTCTACCCAGACTTACCAAAAGGCTATCAAACTAGCCAAATGGCACACCCTATCGTAGGGCAAGGTTATATTGATATCCTTGTAAACGCAGGGGCAAAAGATGAATACACCAAACGCATTGGCATCACAAGAGCCCACCTTGAAGAAGACGCAGGTAAATCCGTACACGATGCCGTGCCACAGATGACAGGCGTGGACTTAAACCGTGCTGGTACACCACTTATTGAAGTCGTCTCCGAACCTGACATTCGCTCAGCAGACGAAGCAGTTGCCTATGTTAAAACCATTCACGAACTGGTTACATGGCTTGGCATATCAGATGCGATTATGGCAGAAGGCAGTTTCCGTGCTGACATCAATGTCTCAGTGCATAAGCCGAACACACCCTTTGGCACTCGCTGTGAATTAAAAAACCTAAACTCATTTCGCTTTATTGAACGAGCGATTAAGTCAGAAATTGAGCGTCAAATTGATGTGCTAGAAGATGGCGGAAAAATCATTCAAGCCACAAGGCTTTATGACCCTCAAAAAGACGAAACACGAGCAATGCGAACCAAAGAAGAAGCCAACGATTATCGCTACTTCCCCTGCCCTGATTTATTGCCTGTGCTGATTAGCGATGAAACATTACAAGCAATTAAAAAAGCAATGCCAGAGTTGCCAAGCGTGCGAAAAGAACGCTTTGCCAATGAGTTAGGTCTATCAGCTTATGATGCCAATGTGTTAAACGGCAGCCGAGAATTATCTGATTATTTTCTAGAAGTTATTGAAAAAGTCGGTAAGAATAATGCCAAAATTGCAGCCAACTGGATCATGGGCGATTTATTAGGCTCATTAAATAAAAACGAGCTAAGCATTATCAATTCACCCATCAATGCCGAACGCTTAGCAGGACTTATCGCCCGTATTTTGGATAATACCATCAGTGGTAAAATCGCCAAAGAAGTGTTTAATTATCTTTGGGAATCTGATAAAAGTGCCGATGGCATTATTGATGAGCAAGGGCTAAAACAAGAAACCAACACAGGGGCGATTGAAGCGATTATTAAAGAAGTTTTGGCAAATAATCAAGCAATGGTTGATGAATATAAAGGCGGAAAAGAAAAAGCCTTTAATGGACTGGTCGGACAAGTGATGAAAGCCAGTCGTGGTAAAGCCAATCCAGCACAGGTGAATGAATTGTTGAAGAAGTTGATTTAATGCGATAAAATTCAAATACCAAATTGGTGTTTGAATTTTTTTAAAGTTTTTAAGTAAATTCAGGAGCGATGCAATGGCAGAACTCACCGTTAATAAAAAATCCATTAGTGAATTGTTTACAAATACACATTTTTTTATTCCAGATTATCAAAGACCTTATGAGTGGGATATTGAAAATTGTGAAACGCTTTGGAATGATATTATTGATTTTTTTAATAATCAAGAAAGTGATGACGATAATTATTTTTTGGGAACAATTGTCTATTATCCAAACAAAAAGCAATCTGAACTAATTGACGGTCAGCAACGAACCACATCGCTGATGTTATTATTGAGAGCATTTTATAAGCAATTAGAAGAAATGCAAGAAGATGAACAAGTTATTGGTCTTAAAAACCAATTAGCTCCTTGCCTTTGGGATATCAATAAAATTTCCCAAAAAGTAGATGACAAAAGCAAAATTCACATCGTCTCAGAAGTCATTACCGAGCAAGACAACTTAATATTTCGTGATATTTTAGAAAATGGTATCGCCAACCAAAATAACAATGACAATTATTCAAAAAATTATTTGTTTTTTCAAAAAAAGTGTAATGAGTTTGCACAAAAAAGTCCAATGGCTTGGAAAGAACTGTGCATTACCATTATTAGCCAATGTATTATTTTACCGATTGAATGCGATACCCAAGATACTGCACTCACAATTTTTTCCACATTAAATAATCGTGGTTTACCGCTATCTGATGCAGATATTTTTAAGGCTCAACTGTATAAAAAGAGCAAAGATAGAAAAGACTTTACCGATACTTGGAAAGAATTAACGCAAATTTGTAAACAAGCCAATATTAGTATTGATGATGTGTTTCGTTATTATATGCACATTTTAAGAGCAAGGGACGGTAATGCTGGAAAAGAAATTGGCTTGCGTAGATTTTATACAGAAAATAAATCCGCACAGCTTGATAAAGTTAATATTTTAGAAATTCTTGAATTAGCAAATTTTTGGAAGTTTATTTTTCAAAACTATAAAGATAGTGGTGTTAATTACAAATTTTCACTCAATTCAAAAAAATGGTTAAATTGCTTTCGTCATTACCCCAATGACTATTGGAGATATGCGGTAAGTGTTTTCTTTATGAAATATAAAGATGATGAAAATTTTGAAAGTCTTTTTGAACAGATGTTGGAAAATTTATTGTCATTTTTATTTGCAAAATTTATTGATAAGCCCACCGTCAATGCAATTAAAGATAATATTTTTAAAGCCTGTGTTGCATTTGAAAAATCAACCAATCATCAATACCAATATGATTTTGAATTACATAGTGATTTGTTTTTGCAAAGAATTAGTGAGCATTCATCATCAAAAATAACAAGAGCTTTATTGATTTTACACGCTTATTTAAATAAAAATCAAAAAGACTTAATAGATGGTAATTTTGATATTGAGCATATTTTTCCAACCAAATGGCAAGACACCAATTACAATGGTTGGAACAAAAATGATGCGGATACTTATTTGAATAATATTGGGAATAAAATTGTTCTTGAAACAAAACTAAATATCCAAGCAGGTAATGGTTATTTTGGTAAAAAGAAAGAAAAATACAGCCAATCAAAAATTACTGTTATACAAGAATTGGCAAATTATCCAAAAGATGACTGGCTAAAAGAAGATATTACCCAACGAGAAAAGCAAATCAAAAAAGACTTAATTGCTTTTTTTGATAAACATAAGCATTAAATATTTGCTATAAAAAACAACTACCCAAAACAACAAACCCCAAAATAACTTGGGGTTTGTTTTATTTGTTAGGAGTACTTAGACAGTCACACTTAAATAACAGCCTTATTCCGCCAAAAAATCTTAACTTGCGATAGAATGTCATTTAGCTCAAAAAGCTAAAAACCCCTTGATGGCAAGATAAGGCTTGATGAAAGCTATTTTGGTGGCATTCATAAAGGCATTTGAGCACTTAGCAAATACAATGGTATTAACAAGAAAAACTTTTCATCTTTTTATCAAAGAATGTGAGTTTAGATTTAATTACAGTACATCATCACAAAAGCTGAGAACTTTGAGAAAATGGTGTGGGGCTTGAACTTAATCTACGTCAGCCCCCCTTTAGTTTAATTACTTACTCCACAAACCCAAGCCGATTCTCTATTTTACTAGCAAGGGCAATTAAAGACACGCTCACCTCTTCCTTTTTTTGTTCATACTCATGATAAGGAAAACTGGCGGCAAGCCCTGCTACCGCCTTGCCATGCACATTTCTAATATAGGTCCCCAAACAATACATACCCATTCTAAGTTGCCCATTGTCCAGTGAAGTGTGTGTTTGTTTAACTTGTTCAAATTCGCCTGCCAGCACTTCAAAGCTCTGTACACTGTTTGGTGTAAAGGGTATAGGCAGGCCATCAGCATACATCGCACGCACATCTTCAAAAGGCAAAGTGCTCATCATCGCCTTACCTGTTGCCGAAAATGCCGCTGGCACGCGTACGCCTGCCCGAAAGGTAAACCCAAGTGGCAATGGACTTTCATGGCACGCCAAATACACCACTTCGCCTTTGGCATGGTCAAGCGTAGATAGTGTAATGGTATTTAATGCCAACATAGGCTCAGACAAAATCAGCTCATAAAACAAGGCAATTACTTCTTGTTGCTGTTCAAATTTGCCCGCCCAATATAGTAAATACGACCCCAAAAAAAACAAATTGTTCTCATCTCGCCTAAGCACGCCTTTTTGAAGCAAGGTATTTAAAAGATTATGCATACTGCTTTTAGGTAAGCCTAAATCTTTAGCAATTTGAGCGGCACTGACAGGGCGTGGCGATTCGGTTACATAATCCAAAATAGCAAAGGCCTTGTCTAAAGCGGGGACGCTGGTTGGTATCTGGGACATGAGAGGTTACCTTAAGGATATTGCCGTTATTGTAACAATTTAATGCTTTTTTTGCAAAAAATCCCTTGCCAAACAACCCAATTCATCTTTATAATAAGTTTGAGTCCCAAATTTTGAATAATAGTTCATTATACTGAACCAAATAAAGGAACAACGCATGACCAACCCCTTGAATTTAAACAATCCCGCCCTATTTAAAACCGCCTGCTTCATTGATAATAGCTGGATGTCTGCCAAGAGCGGGGCAGTGATTGCCATTCACAATCCCTTTAATGGCGAATTTTTGGGAAATGTACCTGATTTATCTGCCGAAGAAGTCACCCATTCGGTAACTGCCGCCACAAATGCCCAAAAAAACTGGGCAAAACTCACCGCCGCCGCACGAGGCAAGATTTTGCATAAATGGGCAGATTTGATTGATGTCAATCTTGATGACCTTGCCCGCATTTTGACCTTAGAGCAAGGCAAGCCCTTAGCTGAAGCAAAGGGTGAAATTAACTACGCCAACAGTTACATTCGCTGGTATGCCGAAGAAGGCAAGCGTGTCTATGGCGATGTCATTCCCGCTCCAAACCCAGCCTTGCGCTATACCATTTTAAAACAGCCCATTGGCGTATGTGCCGCCATCACACCATGGAATTTCCCATCAGCAATGATTGCTAGAAAAGTCGCCCCCGCCCTTGCAGCTGGCTGTACGATGATTGTTAAGCCTGACACCCAAACACCCTTTTCCGCACTTGCCCTGATGGAACTGGCAAGACAGGCGGGCTTACCTGATGGTGTTTTGCAAGTGGTGACAGGCGATGCCAGTACTATAGGTGGCGTTTTAACATCCGACCCACGCATACACAAACTTTCTTTTACAGGCTCAACAGCTGTTGGCAAACTCTTAATGTCGCAATGTGCCAACACAATAAAAAAACTATCCTTAGAGCTTGGTGGCAACGCCCCCTTTATCATTTTTGATGATGCCGATCTTGATAAAGCTATTGATGGTTTAATGGTATCTAAGTACAGAAATGCGGGGCAAACGTGTGTCTGTACCAACCGTGTTTATGTGCAGGCAGGCATTAAAGACGAATTCTTAAAACGCTTTGCAAATAAACTTAACAGCCTAACAGTCGGCAATGGCTTGGACGAAAATATCACCATCGGACCACTGATTAATGACAAGGCAATGGAAAAAGTACAAGGTTTATTAAAAGATGCCTTAGATAAAGGGGCGACACTCATCGCAGGGGGCGACAAAAATCCTATTAGCAAGCTCACCTTTAACCCAACCATCATCACCGACATTACATCCAATATGGATATTTTTAGCCAAGAAATTTTTGGTCCAATCGCCCCTGTGTTTGTTTTTGACACCGAAGAAGAAGTACTTCAACAGGCGAACGACACCATCTATGGCTTGGCAGCGTATTTTTATACTAATGATTTGGGAAGGTCATGGCGTGTGTCAGAAAGGCTAGAATACGGCATGGTTGCCCAAAATACAGGGCTGCTTTCAACGGAAGTTGCCCCATTTGGTGGTGTCAAGCAGTCCGGTTTTGGACGTGAAGGCTCAAAATACGGTATTGAAGACTACATTACCATCAAATATTGGTGCGCAGATGTTGGTTAATTGATCATTTCTAAATACGATTTTTTCATAATTTTTTAGCCAAATACATAAGGAGTATTTTTATGGCAACTAATCAAGACTTATTGGCACGCCGTCTCAAAACCCTACCCAAAGGGCTTGGTGTTTCATTTCCTGTCTTTGCTCAAAAAGCCAACAACAGCGAAATTTGGGATGTGGACGGCAAACGCTACATTGACTTTGTAGCAGGTATTGGTGTGCTCAATACAGGACACAGCCACCCCAAAATTGTAGAGGCAGTCAAGGCACAACTGGACAATTTTTCCCATACATCAGGGCAAATAGTAAGCTACGAAAGCTATGTTGCCTTGTGCGAAAAAGCCCCCATCAGTGGCGACAAAAAAGCATTTTTGCTAACCACAGGTGCTGAAACTGTTGAAAATGCTATTAAAATTGCTCGTGCCAAAACAGGGCGTGCAGGCGTCATTGCCTTTGTTGGTGGTTGGCATGGCCGCACACTTTTGACAATGGGTTTGACAGGCAAGGTCATTCCCTATAAAAAAAGCTTTGGTCCAATGCCCGCTTCCATCTTTCATGCATCATTCCCATCGCCAGCAACAGGTATTAGCGAAGAAGCTGCCTTAAAAGATTTGGAGATGATTTTTAAGGCGGATATTGACCCATCTGAAGTAGCAGCCATCATTGTAGAACCCGTGCAAGGCGAAGGAGGCTTTCATCAATTGACCCCAAGCTACGCCAAAAAACTGCGTGAAATTTGTGATGAGCATGGCATTGTATTGATTTTTGATGAAGTGCAATGTGGTTTTGGACGGACAGGTACGCTGTTTGCTGCCGAGCAACTTGGCGTTGAGCCTGACCTGATTACCAGTGCCAAGAGTTTGGCAGGCGGCTATCCAATTTCAGCACTCATTGGTCGTGCCGATATTATGGACGCACCGCAAGCAGGCGGATTGGGTGGTACTTATGCAGGTAGTCCTTTAGGTTGTGTGGCGGCATTAAAAGTATTAGAAATTATTGAAGAAGAAAATTTGCTAGAAAAAAGTCGTCAAATTGGCGAAAAAATCGCTACTTTCTTAGCAGGATTAAACCACCCTAAAATCGCCCATATCCGCCACAAAGGGGCAATGCTCGCCTTTGACCTTGTGGATAAAGATGGCAATCCTGATGTGTCGGCGGCGACAACACTTAAAAACAACTGCTTTGAAAACGGACTAATGATTGCCACCTGCGGTATGTATTTTAACAGCATTCGTGTGATGGTGCCTTTGACTATACAAGATGAAGTATTGGACGAGGCATTGGCAATTATCTCTAAATCTTTGCCGTAAATAAGGTTGTGAGGTGTGCGGCATTGAATTGGTCAATGCATTGCATACCTTCAAATATAAGGAATCATTGTGGTAAATACAACTTACCATAACAGCAAGGAGATACTATGTCACAAATACAATTTAGAAAATCTTTAAAAACCAGCGATGTCATTGCCTTAGCATTTGGGGCAATGATTGGTTGGGGCTGGGTCGTCTTGGCAGGTGGCTGGGTGCAGTCAGCAGGGCTCATTGGAGCAATGTTGGCAATTTTTTTGGGTGGTCTGGCAATTTTATTTATCGGTTTGACCTACGCCGAGCTTGCTGCATCGATGCCTGTTACAGGTGGTGAACATACTTATACACACCGTGCGATGGGCATTCACATTTCTTTTTTATGCTCTTGGTGTATGCTATTTGGCTATTTAGCAGTGGTAGCATTTGAAGCAGTTGCCCTGCCAACGGTGGTTGAATATCTGATTCCAAACTATAATCAAGGTTATCTTTATAATGTCGCAGGCTGGGATGTATATGCCACTTGGGTGCTGGTTGGAATTATTGGCTCTATTTTAGTCACTTGGCTGAACATTCGTGGTATTGAAGTAAGCTCATGGTTTCAAAAATTGACTGTCTTCGGTATTTTATCAGTAGGTATTATGCTGTTTATTGGGGCATTACTTTTTAATCCAGAAGCAGGGTTTGACAGAGTACCGACCTTTACGGAAAACAAATGGTCGGGTATTATGAGCGTGATGATTATGATTCCATTTTTGTTTGTTGGCTTTGATGTCATTCCCCAAGCTGCCGAAGAAATTGACCTAACTCGCCCAAAAATCGCCCTGTATTTGATGATATCACTCATTATTGCAGTGGTTTGGTACATGGGTGTGGCGTGGAGCGTTGGTTCGGTACTGGATATGACCCAAGCCACTGAGTCCAAACTGGCAACCGCCGATGCCATGACTTTGGCATGGAATGGCAAATGGGCAGGTACATTGCTTGTTATTGCAGGGATTTTGGGCATCTTGTCTAGTTGGAATGCGTTTTTGATTGGTGGCAGTCGCTTGATTTATGCCATGTCAAAATCGTATATGCTACCTGCTTTTTTAGGCAAATTACACCCAAAATACAACACGCCCGCAACTGCCATTTTGCTACTTGGTAGCCTAGCGACACTTGCCCCATTATTTGGACGTAAAATGCTTGTTTGGCTGGTGAATGCAAGTGGCTTTGGGGTTATCATAGCTTATATGTTGGTCGCTTTAGCATTTTTGGTGCTGCGTATCAAAGAGCCAACTTCTATGGTGCGTCCTATCATCATTCCCTTGGGTCAGACGGTCGGTGTGATTGCTGTTATCTGTGCAATCGCAATGGCATCTTTGTATTTGCCTGGTAGTGCTTCCGCACTCACCCCTATGGAATGGGCAATTTTTGCAGGATGGATGGTATTGGGCGTCGTGTTGTACATTTATGCTTTAAACAAATTCCCTGGAAAATCTCAAGCCTTTATGGATGAAGAAATTCATGCCGTCAAAACAAAAAATCAACAATGGTTAAAAGAGCAAGGAATACCAAGTCGGGCATTTGAAAAATAATGCCCAATCAAACCAAACCGCACCCCAAAATTTTATAGGGCTTTGGGGTGTTTTTGATACTTAAATATACAATCTAACTACAACAAATAAAAAAGACTTCCCTATTACTTTATATCAACCGAACCCAAAAAACCACCACAAATCCACATAAAATAAAAGAACAACTTGTTAAGGCAATCCAATATCCAATCTTGCCGAATCCCTCAATCTGACCTCAAAACCACTTAATGAAGCTTAAGTTGGGTGAGTATGTCATTGGTGGTCTTTTATGATTTACTGCTAGGTTGGTATTGTAGTATATTGGGTTTCGGTTGGTATATAAAAACCCCCAGAAAAACACGCCCATTATGAGCGTGTTTTGATTTTATTATCAATCAAGAATTCATCATTAGATATTCAAAGGCAGACAAACCTGCTTTTGAACCTTCACCCATTGCAATATTAATTTGCTTATACGGCACAGTGGTAACATCGCCACAGGCAAAGATACCTGCTTTATTGGTACGGCATTTGGCATCAATTTCAATCTCACCTTGCGGTGTAATATTAACCAAATCTTTCACCATCTCAGAACTTGGCACCAGCCCAATTTGTACAAATACCGCATTCAAAGGCAATGTTACATTTTCACCAGACACTCGGTCTTGGTAAATCAAGCCGTCCACTTTGCCACCATTAGCAGTAATTTGCTGTGTGGCAGCATTTTTGATAATAGTGATGTTATCACGAGCTTTAGCCTTGTCAATCAGCACTTGGTCAGCACGCAATTTGTCGCCAAATTCTAACACCGTAACATGCTTAACAATGCCCGCCAAGTCCAGTGCTGCTTCCACACCAGAGTTACCGCCACCGATGACCGCAACCGGCTTGCCTTTAAAGAATGGACCATCACAATGCGGACAATACGCCACACCATTACCAATATTTTCATCTTCGCCAGCCACACCAAGTTTACGCCATTTCGCTCCTGTGGCAATGATTAGCGTGCGTGAAATCCAGCTCATGCCTGTATTTAGTGTTACTTGATAACCCTCTTCAACCTCTTCAATGGCAGATACACTCACATGCTCTTTGACAGTGATGTCATATTCTTTGATATGGGTTGAAAGATTTGCCGCCAAAGTATTACCATTGGTCAGTGGTATAGAAATTAGGTTTTCAATGTCTTGGGTATCTTTGACTTGCCCACCAATACGGTCAGCAACCAACGCTACTTTAAGACCTTTACGAGCGGTATAGATGGCAGCAGCCGAACCTGCAGGTCCACCACCAATGACAGTAACATCTTGAGTTTCAAGCTGTTCTGTCACACCCTTCGCCAATAGGTCTGGATACTCAGCTTGTAATTTATCAATGATGCGTGCGGTATCTACCTTACCATTTAAAAACGGCTTACCATTTAAAAAGACTGCAGGCACACCCTGAATGTTATTATCTGCCACAAGCTCTGAGAAAACACCGCCATCAATCATTTCATTGTCAATGCTAGGATTAAGCAGAGCAAACTGATTTAGGGCTTGTACCACATCAGGACAATTATGGCAAGACAAAGAAACAAAGGTCTGGAATTTTAGTGGCTGTTGAATACGCTTGACCAAATCCTGAATACTCTCATCCAATTTTAGCGTATGCCCACCCGCCTGCAGAATTGCCAAAATCAATGAAGTAAATTCATGACCTCCTGGTATGCCACTAAATACGATGCCTGTATCTTTATTTTCTGTGGTGATTTTAAAGCTCATGGGCGACAAATCAATATCCACAACCGATTTATCAAAACCGATTTTATCCGAGCAATTAGCAATCTGCTCAAGAAAATGAATCAGTTCAGCACGCTTAGCGTGTTCACCTTGACCAATGACCATCTGGATTGGGCGACTCATATTAGCACTATATGTAGTAACAGCATCAAGTAATGATTTATCTAACATGGTATTTACCTAAAATTGAATTTATATTGATAAAAAAGCAGTATCATCACATTATAAGGTTATCCGCCCAAAATGTAAATTTGGATTTTTAAACACCTATTTTTCAAGTGTCCATACCGCCCATTTTATGCACTTTTTAACCCTTGCTAAAGCAGGGTAATTTTGATAAGATACTTTTACACCCCAAAAAATAGGGTGTAAAAAACCAATGAAACCCAAGGAGAATGTCATGTTCCCAGAATACCGAGAACTTATTACCAAATTAAAAACTGAAAATGACCTGCATTTTATCAAGCTTTTTGATGAACACAATAATTTAGACGAAGAAATCACCAATCTAGAAAATGACCCTGTGGCAGCTGCTAGCCGTGCTGAAGAGATTGAAGGTCTCAAGCGTAAAAAACTTGGACTCAAAGACGAGCTATATAAATACCTACAAACCAAAGCATGATTGGTCATTAACCATCACTGCTTATGCTACAAGCCCAAGTTGTAAGACTTGGGCTTTTTATTTTAAGTCTTTGTTACACCTAAATCATAAAAGCAATAAAAATCGCCCCAAACGAGACGATTTTTATTGTTTATGCTAGCTTAGATACCAATTTGGTTGATTTTAAATCCCAAGATTAGATTTTACCAACCAAGTCTAGGCTAGGCTTCAAGGTCTCTTGACCTGCTTCCCAAGCCGCTGGACAAACATCACCATCATTATCACGCACATACTGAGCAGCTTTTACTTTACGAATCATGTCTTTAGCAGAACGACCGATACCTAAATCATGAATCTCAGCAACCTTAATCAATCCTTCTGGGTCAACCAAGAAAGTGCCACGAAGTGCAGCGTGCTGACCTTCAATCATGACATTAAAGCCACGAGTAATCGCACCAGTGCCATCACCTAGCATCGGGTATTTTACTTTACCAATCGCAGGCGAAGCGTCGTGCCATGCTTTATGAACAAAATGTGTGTCGGTAGATACAGCATATACTTCCACACCAAGAGCTTTTAGCTCTTCATAATGATCAGCCATATCTTCTAGTTCTGTTGGGCATACGAAAGTAAAGTCGTGTGGGTAGAACATGAAGATTGCCCACTTGCCTTTAACATCGGCAGTAGAGATGGTTTTGAACTCTCCATTAACGAATGCTTCGGTAGTAAATTCTGGGATATGTTGATTGATGATTGCGGTCATAACTTCACCTTTTTTATTGTGGGTTGAATTATGCAGTAGCAATTTACTGCCTACTTTGTTATTATAACGAAAAAAGCCGAGCGTTTCCACCGTTAAAACTGCCAACGGTTTTATTTTGCTTTAATATGATCTAGGTGCACAGACTTTGCATTTTAACATTTAAAAAAGGTATTTTATGATTACCCTACGCCAGTTAGAATTTGCACTTTCAGTTGCCAAATACAAACACTTTAAGCGTGCCGCCGAAGAATGCAATATTTCTCAATCCGCCTTGAGTCTAGGGATTGCCGAACTTGAAAAACAGTTGGATACACAGATTTTTGAGCGTAATAACAAGCAGGTACTCATCACACCCATTGGCGAAGAGATTTTGGACAGAGCACAGCGTATCTTTAGCGAGATTAACGATTTGATAACTCGTGCTCATAGCCATCAATCGCCACTCGCCTACCCCATGTCCATCGGCATTATCCCAACTGTCGCCCCCTACCTACTGCCAAAAGTATTACCCACCTTAAAAGAACAGTATCAAGATTTTGAACTGTCCATCACCGAAAAACAAACCGAACGACTCATCGAGCAGGTACGCTATGGGCATATTGATACCGCCATCATCGCCCTACCTTATCCCATAGAAGGATTGCATGTATTTGAGTTTTGGGCGGAGGACTTTTTTGCAATTTTCCCAAAAGGCAAAAAACATATCGATGCCAAACACATCACAAGCGATGAGCTATCCAAGACCAATCTATTATTGCTGGGCGAGGGGCATTGCCTAACCGATCAGGTGCTGTCGGTGTGTCAGATGAATAAAGCAGAGATAAGAACAGGTTTTTCTGATGCTAGCCTAAACACAATCATACAGATGGCATTATCAGGCATGGGTACGACACTCATACCAAAAATGGCACTTGACCAACTGTCTAACACGCATGATATTAATAGCATGCCCTTAGCCGAGAAAGGTCCACATCGCCGATTGGCATTCATTACTCGTCTCAATTACGCCAGAGTTGATGATGTGCGTCTGCTTAGCGAGATATTTAGTAAAACCTTGTCTGCTGATGCCAGCGACTCACAACAAGCGTAAGAGCAATATTTAACCATCAATACGACCCCTTAAAAGACCATGCCAACGCTCATAATCTGGCATGGCTTTTTTTACTTCTTGCCAAAAGTATTGCCCATGATTGGCATGAATCAGATGGCATAGTTCATGCACAAAGACATATTCAGTGCATTCATAAGGATAGGCCGGCAGATAAGTAGAAAGCCAAATTCTAGCATCACGAGTATTACAGCTTCCCCATCGGGTTGTCATGGTTTTGATACGCACCTCTTTGGCACTTTTGCCAACGATGGGTTGCCATTTTTGCATCAAGGTGGGGATTTTTTCGGTCAATGCCTGACGATACAACATCAGCACCACTTCTTGATCTAAAGACCAATCAACCGTCTCACCCCACAGCGTCATCAAACCAGACTGTAAGGATTCCTGTCTTTGCTTTAATTTATTACTGGCATGATATGCCCAAGTTAGACGGCCTTGCACCGCCTTAATCACCACCATCTCATCTGCCAAATATGGTACGCTTACCAAGCACTCGCCTGCTTTAATACGAAAATTGATGTTCTTCACCGATTTTTTGGTGATGACAAGGCGAATGCCATGCTCAGCATACAGCAGTGTTAAATTGGTTATATCCATGTGCGTTTTGCTTAATTAAAAAAGGATGCCACAAAGGTCGGTTTAAGGTAAAGTCTAGTTACAATTATACCAGACACAATAAACAATCCACATAAAATAAAAACAGATTGGTATTGCCCAACCTGTTTTTTATTATTCTATGATAATTACAAAGTCTCTAAACTGATTAATTGAGACTTTTTGGGGCGATAATGGTTAATTCAACACGGCGGTTTGGCTCATAACCATTGCCAAACTGGGTGGTTACGCCACGACCGATGGCAGTGATGCGGCTGGCACTTACGCCACGATTGGTCAGATAGTTCGCAACGGCATTGGCTCGGTTTTGTGATAAAATTTGGTTGGCATTCCGACTACCCTCAATAGACGCATAACCATTCACAACCACATTGGTCTGATGATACTGATTTAGGGTGGCCGCCACTTGGTTTAGAGTACTGTATGATCCTGGCTTGATGTCATAGCGACCCACATTAAAAGTAATCGCCTCTGGGATTGATAGATGAATATTATTGGTCATGGGGTCACGAGTAACTCCAATGCCCGTGCCTGCGGTCTGCTGTTTTAGGCGAACTTCTTGCTTGCTCATATATGCACCAACGCCTGCACCAACCACCGCACCAATGGCAGCATCACGACTTGTCTTTTCACCACCTGTAGCCTTAGAGATAACCAAGCCACCTAAAGCACCTGCCAATGCACCAATACCAGCTTTTTTGGCATTGTCATTAACTTGGACACCTGTACTGGCACAACCTGCAATGACTACGCTAGATGCTACAGATACTGCCAATAGTTTCATTTTGATGTTCATGATAGACTCCTTAAGGTCTTAAAATCAATTCAAAGCAATCCACATGAACCCAAATGTACATTGGGACGCTTATTGTAATGTATTATGAATGAAAAAACCTACTTATCTGTTATAAGTCTGTATCTTATTGGTGTAGTTTTTATGGAGCCATCTACTTCCTACGCATAACCTTCTCTCATTGTTCATCATTTTATAAAATCACACCCAAATTTCACAACACCTGCCATACTACACCAATCATCTGTTAATTAAATGACGATAAATTATCATCAATATTGTATCAAAAAGTTTCAACAGCGGTTTTCTGCATCATTTAAGAAACATTTATTCATCTTTTTAATAAAAATTTGGTAAAATAAATGTAATTTTCTTGCGGTGGCATATTTTGAATATTTTATTGCATCATCGGTAATAATAAATGCAAAAACACTCAAAAACAAGCTCTAGATAAGCCATCAAAATACCAACTCGGATAATCTTATGAATACAGCCACCCAAAAAAAACAACGCAGTACTTTGCCCTTTTTTCAAAAACTATATGACACATCCCCAAAACTTGCCCAAAAACTCTCATTTGCCATCGGTGCAGGCAGTATTGTCGCTAACAGTGTTGGATTATCCATCCCTTTATATACTGCAGGTTTAGCTAAAATGCTCAAAAAATCCAAAATCGCTGATAAAGCCGTCATCGGCATGGCAAATTATTGGATTCATTCAAACAACCTAATCATTGATAAAGTTTTGCCCGCCAAAGACTGGCGTATTAGCGTGCCTGACGACCTAAATCCAAACGGTAAATACCTATTGATTTGTAACCATCAGTCATGGGTGGATACAAGTATTATTCAGTATGTTAGTGAAGGCATCTTGCCCATCACGAGATTTTTTGCTAAGCATGAGCTCATTTATATCCCCATCGTTGGGCAGACCTTTTATTTTCTTGACTTTCCGATGATGAAACGGCACACCAAAGAACAAATCCAAAAAAACCCCGAACTTGCCAACCGAGACTTAAACGAAGCTCGCCGTGCCTGTGAGCTGCTTGCTGATAAGCCCTTTGTGCTACTTAACTATTTGGAGGGTACACGCTTCACCCCTGCCAAACATACCGCTCAAAAATCCCCCTACAAACACTTATTAAGACCTAAGGCAGGCGGATTGGCACTTGCCATCAGTAGTCTTGGTGATAAAATTGACGGCATCTTGGATATGACCTTAGTTTACCCAGATGGCACACCACAATATAGCGACCTATGGCAAGGAAAACTGTCTCGCCTTAGCGTAGATATTCGTCATCTAAACATGGATGGTGAGCTGTTTTTGGCACTAAAAGATGGACAATACAACCAAAATGATGAAGTCAAAGCCAATCTGTTTGCTTGGCTTGATGAGATATGGCAAGCCAAAGACCGCCGTATTGATGCTATGCTCAATGAATTTGACTAACAGTCTTTTAAGATACGGCCTGACAGCCCATCATTGTGCACATCAGATCACTTTCATTTCACCAATAACCAACTAAGATTACCATGCGACAAACACCCCAGCTAGACGAGTTGAGCATTCCACAGCCACACGAAGTTCCACAAGATGTCATACCATTATTTGGTGGTGAGCACCAACAGCGTCCCAGACATCTAAAAATCGCCTACGACATCATCATGCTGGCGTTGCTTGTGGTGGATTTGTTGTTGATTTTTGCCGACAACATTTTAATGAGTGCGTTGAGCGGTTATATTGCCAAATGGACAGGGCTTGAAGGATTATTGATGACTTATCAACACCATCATCATGAGCAACTGACACTCATCGGCGGTATATTTACTGCATTTTGGGTGATTGAGCTGTCTATTCGCTGGGTGCTTGCGATTGTCAATCATACTTATCATCGCTGGTTTTTCTTTCCTTTTGTGCATTGGTACGAGACACTTGGTTGCTTTCCTGCGTTGCGTGCGTTGCGTCTTTTGCGTGCAGGTGTCATCATCAAAAGACTGCATGATGTTGGCATTCAAATCATTCCAAAACGCTGGATTAACTCGGGAAAATTTTATTATGGCGTGGTACTTGAAGAGCTGTCTGACCGTGTCATCTTAACCGCCACTGATAATATCCGTGAACAACTGCGACACTCAAACACACACGACAAACTCATTCAAGACACCATCAATAAAAATCGGGATACCTTTGAGGCCGCCTTGCTTGAACTGTTAAGAGATGAGCTTAGCCCTAGACTTCAACAGGCATTTATGCACCAAACAGGCGAACAGCTATCTAGTGATATTGGACTTGCGGTTGAACGAGCTCTTATAGACACACCCGAGTTCCGAAAATATCTTAAACTCATTCCGATAGCAGGACATCTGATTGAAAATCAAATCACTCATATTGGCAAGCATATCGGTGAAAATGTTACCACCGCCATCAATGCTCATCTGTTCTCACCTCAGACGCTAGATGCCCTGATGGTACAAATCGCCAAAGGCGTCTCAAGTATTGACACCGACCGAACCGCCTTGCAACATCTGATTTTCAACATTGTTGAAGATAGCATCACTGCCTTTGAGCAACAAATTAAAATTCAGCAATGGAAACACAGCGTGCAACTAAAAACAGCCGTATCAGAACATTGATGGGATTCATAAAAGATGACCAATGCAAACAGCCTGTAAAATAATGCCTGAGCGGTGTTTTTTCACCATTAAAAAAATGCTACAATCTTACTTTTAATAAAAGCATTGTTGTATTCTAACCAAACAATTAACGGTTGATTATCATGAGTAAAGCCATTCAATTATTCGGAAAAATGCTAACCTTTAGCCGAATCAAAATCAATACTGACAACTTGGGCGATATTCAAAAAGAATTGACCAAAACACTACAAGACAGTCAAATCACCAAGAATATTCCTGTCATGATTGACAGTGATACCGACTTAGATTTGGATAAATTGGTTGAGCTGTTATGGAAACTTGGTGTACAGCCTATTGGCGTGGTCGATGGAGCACTCAATAAGCAAGCAAAAAAACTGCGTCTTGCCATCTTACCTACTGATGGTAAACGCCTAGATCAATTAGCCACCACCGAAAAACCCAAATCGCAAAATACACAATCAACCAACAAAGCTGACCACCCTGACCTACCTGATGAGACCATCAGCACCCAAAATCTGCATGAACAGCTGATACGCTCAGGACAAAGCGTCCATCACTTCGGTGGCGACCTAACCATCTTAGGTGGTGTCAATCAAGGTGGAGAAGCCATTACCGACAGCAATCTACATATCTACGGTCATGGTTTAGGTCGCTTGGTGGCAGGTGCGACAGGCGACAAGGATGCACACATATTTTGTCAAAAATTCAACCCAACCCTAGTTGCGGTCGCAGGCACTTACTGCTTATCTGAAGATATCCCTAGCGAGCTAATTGGCAAAGCGGTCAAGGTCAGCTACGATCAAGAAATAGGCTTGGTATTTAACAGACTACCCGATTAAGAAAATAAAAACCACCTACTAAGCGGATAAAGCTTTTGGTGGTTTACCCATGGTTGTATTGCAAATGGTGGTCATCTTAGCAACCGATGGTTTTATATTGTGCTTTTTATCTAGCCATCAGATAATCTATGATAAAAAAGCAAAATGTGCTATGCTAAGCTAATAAAATTTAACATTTTTTTGTCAAATCCATAGGCTTATCCACCATAGGTTTTGACAGTGTGCTATTTTGGATAATAAGGAGTGCCACTGTGGCGAAAATTATTGTAGTTACTTCAGGTAAAGGTGGCGTTGGCAAGACCACCACAAGTGCATCATTTGGTGCAGGTTTGGCGAAGCGAGGTTACAAAACTGCCATCATCGACTTCGATGTGGGTCTGCGAAATCTTGATCTGATCATGGGCTGTGAGAATCGTATCGTTTATGACTTTGTTGATGTCATCAGTGGCAATACCAAACTAACTCAAGCCCTAGTCAGAGATAAACAACTAGAAAACTTATATATCCTACCTGCTTCACAAACCCGTGATAAAGATGCTCTGACCGATGAAGGCGTAGCAGATGTCATCAAAGAGTTATCAGAAGACCTAAGTTTTGACTATATCATCTGCGACAGTCCAGCAGGCATTGAGCGTGGCGCACAGCTTGCCATGTACCACGCCGATGAAGCACTCATCGTAACCAATCCAGAGGTATCGAGCGTGCGAGACTCTGACCGCATCATCGGTATTTTGCAATCTCGTACCAAAAAAGTTGAAGAAGGTTCATCAGTGCGTGAGCATCTCGTAATCAATCGCTACAATCCAGAGCGTGTCGCTCAAGGCGAGATGATGGATCTTGACACCATTGCCAACGAAATTCTGCGTGTGCCACTCATCGGTGTAATCCCTGAAAGCAATGCCGTGCTAGAAGCATCAAACCATGGTCAGCCCGTAATCCACTACCCAGAATCAGCCGCAGGTCAATGCTATGATGACATCGTAGCAAGATTCTTAGGTGAAGAACGTCCACTTCGTCATATAGAAGTGAAAAAGAAAGGTTTTTTTGCTAAGCTATTTGGGGGTTAATCCATGAAAAAAGGATTTTGGGCATTATTATTTGGTGGTAATGAAACACCAAGCAGTGCTGATATTGCCAAAGACCGCTTAAAGGTCATCGTTGCAAGCTCCAACCGTCTAAACACTCGCCTAACTTCTGACCGTATCGAACAAATGAAACGAGAGATTTTAGAGGTGGTCAATAAATATGTCAATGGCGTACAGTTGGACAATGTCAATATCAATCATCATTACGAAGATGATATTGATATGCTAGAGATGAGCATCAGCTTACCTGACCGCAAATAATCTATTGTAGCCAGTTGATACAGCAGTACCCGTCTGTGGTACTGCTTTATTTTAACCGTATTTGTACTTTAGACAACTTAAAACAAAAAAACAGCCATCATGATGACGGCTGTTTTTGATTCTGTTCTAATAAACTTATTAGATTAGAATTTTAGGTGAGCACCAACACTACCCATGTTAGCATTTGAATCTAGGTAGTTAAAGCCTGCTTCTAGGCTAACATTTGGTGTGGCGTTAAAACCAACTGCAACACCACCTGCTAAACCAGTGGTATTTGATTTAACAGTGCTAGCACCATTAAGTTGTTTCTTCTCTACATCAGTTTTTGCCAGACCTAGCTTACCTTTTGCATAAACTGGTGTATTGTTGAAGTTATAACGGTAAGTACCATAGATACCATAAGTTTTGGCATCAGCTTTGTAGCTGCCTGCACTTGTAGTATAATTTTTGTTCTTAGAATCGATATATTCTACTTCTACACCCAAGTTTTGATCAAAGTTGTAGCCACCATAAATGCCATAAGCAGTCGCTTTACCTGGAACGCCATCGATATCAATCTGACCAGCTTTCAAACCAACATAAGGCTGACCTGATGTCAATGAACCATAAGTGATGGCGGCGTTTGCACTTACTGCCAAAACTGATGAGATGCCTAGTGCTAGGATTGCTTTATTTAGAGTTTTCATTGAGTTCTCCTAAAATGCGGTTAAGCACCGCTTGCTTTTGTTTATAAAGTTTTTAAAATACGCCAAGAGCTAAAACTTACGCTCTGTGGCATTGAGACTATAGTAACAGAATATTTCTTAATAGCTGTATGTGTTTATAGATTAAAATGTAAATTTTTGCAAACATTATTCCCATATTAACAACATTTTCTCATTTCTTGCAACATTCCGTTAGCATTTCTAGACCCGCCGTCATTTTATTCAAACAATAAGATTGTCAATCCAAACAACGATAGGCAGATTTTTAGTCATTCGTTCGGCATGGTTGATGGTAAATGGCTATTTATTGCACCATTGGTAAGTTTTTTAAAAAAATAATTTATGCTACAATGCCTAAATAACCGCCCAACCCATCAAAATGATAAACCAACTGTCAGCATGGTATGTTTGATGCCAGTTGCGTCATTTTTAGTTTTAAGGTCATTGACCAAAATCATTAAAAAGACCAGAAAAATGAATACCACCCCAAAATCACTTGTTATCTTTGACCTAGACGGCACACTCATTGACAGCGTGCCTGATTTGACAGACGCCATTGATAAGACTTTGCTAATCTTGGGTAGCTGTACTGCTGGCGAAGAGCTTGTACGGACTTGGGTGGGCAATGGTTCATTAAAACTGGTTGAGCGTGCCATCAACTGGGCAGGTATCACTCTCGAGCGATTAGATGAAGCTCATGAGTTATTTTTGACAACTTATCACGACTGCCATGACAACACAACCGCCTACGCCAATGTCAAAGAAGGACTGATTTGCCTAAAGCAACAAGGATTCAAGCTCGCCATCTGCACCAACAAACCCACCCAGTTTTTACCACAGATTTTGGCAAATATGGGCTGGTTGGATATGTTTGATTGCGTGGTTGATGGTGATACCCTATCCACCAAAAAACCCAATCCCGACCCGCTATACCACATTTGTCAAACACTAAGTATTGATGTCTGTCAGTCCATCATGGTAGGCGACTCAAAAAATGACATCTTAGCAGGCAAAAGTGCAAACATGACAACGCTTGCCCTAAGCTATGGTTATAATTACGGTGAATCAATCGCAATCAGCAAGCCTGATGCGATTTTTGATGACTTTGGTTCGTTGGTAGCGTTTATTCTAAACCACCATCGTGATGACTGACCACCTGCACTGTATTGATGATGCCGTCTGCTTATAGCAATTACATGAACGACATCAACAGGTAATATGGATAGCCAACAAAATTGCCAGTTTACCGCTTTGTTAGACCTTTAATTATTCATTATTATTCATTTTAGCCACGATAGCTCAATGCTTCAGCCACATGAGTCACACCAATCTCATTAGCATCTGCCAAATCCGCCAAAGTGCGGGCAACTTTTAGGATGCGATGATAACTACGAGCAGATAGATTTAATCTGGCTTGGGCAGTCTTAATCAGCATCTGCTGCGACTCGCCTAGATGGATAAATCGATCCACCTCGCTGGGTGATAGCTGACTGTTTAGCTTGCCCTGTCTGTCTAGCTGTCTTTGATGAGCCTTAACCACACGAGCCCTAACACTTGATGAACTCTCTCCTGCAGGAGCGTTTTGCAGATCATCTAACGGCAATGCAGGCACATGGATATGTAAGTCAACTCTATCAAGTAGCGGTCCTGACACCTTATCTTGATAGCGACGCACCTGATCGCTCTTGCAATGGCAACGATTACTTCCATCACCATGATAACCACACGGACAAGGATTCATGGCGGCGATAAGCTGAAAATCGGCAGGGAACGCCACCTGACTGTTGGCACGACTGATGATGATTTGTTTAGATTCAATGGGCTGTCTTAGTACTTCTAGCACTTTTTTATCAAATTCTGGCAATTCGTCTAAAAAAAGCACGCCTTTATGAGCCAACGAAATCTCTCCTGGTTTTGGGCGTGAGCCACCACCAACCAAGGCCACACCAGAGACCGTATGATGAACCTGCCTAAATGGACGCACGCCATAATCACAAGGCACACCTGCCACCGAATACACGCTCGCCACCTCCAAGGCATCCACATCCATTAACGGTGGCAAAATACTGGGTAATCTGCTTGCCATTAAGGTCTTTCCTGAACCTGGTGGTCCTTTAAATAACAATGAATGCCCACCTGCCGCTGCCACCTCAAGTGCTCTGCGTGCATGGTTTTGACCCTTGACATCTGCCAAATCCAACGGATAAACCGCCTCATCTTGGGTTGGCTGCACGATAGTCGGTGCAATCAAATCACTCTGCTCATGACTTATCCCACACACTACATCTAAATGGCGACATACCGCCTGCAAACTGTCCGCCCCAAGCACCACCACCCCAGACACCCTAGTGGCTTCTTGTGCATTATCTTTTGGGACGATAAGCACTTTTGGCTTGTCCATCTGCTTGATGGCAAGAGCAATCGCCAACGCTCCAGAGATGGGGCGAAGCTCTCCATTTAGGGCAAGTTCGCCCACAAATTCAAAATCCTTTAAAATCCGTTCATCAAGCTGACCACTTGCCGCCAAAATACCAATCGCAATCGGCAAATCAAGCCTTGAGCCATCTTTTGGCAAATCTGCAGGGGCAAGGTTAATTGTCAGGCGGCGACTAGGAAAATCAAAATCACTATTGATGAGTGCTGAACGCACACGATCTTTACTCTCACGCACTGCCGCCTCTGCCAGACCCACAATCGTCAAAGCAGGCATACCCTGAGACAGATGCACCTCCACCATCACCGATGAAGCGTGCAAACCAACGACCGAACGAGTAAAAACTTGTGCAAACGACATGATATTCCCTTAAATAGATTTTCATCAGCCATGGTTGATAGCCTGTCTTAAGATGACTTTTCTTAAGATAATGTTTTAAATCGCTAGCCATTTCATTGATGATAACCATGAATGGCAACATGGCTATTAGGCGATGACTTTTTGATAATAAGAAGACAGCTCTTGTAAGTCCACTGTGTATTGTACTTGGGTGTTGTATTTGCCCACCACTTCTTGCAGGTTTTTTAATACCAAAGCAACCAACTCGTGTTTGGTATTTTCACTACGCCCAGCCATGATGGCAAGGCGTGCTGAGACAAACAACAAACCATCATCACCAAGTCCAATCAAGCTGGCATCAGTGCGATGAATTCGACTTTTGATGTCTTTAGCTGCCTTAAATTCTCCTGTTGCAAACAGGGCTTGATTCAGATGCATCAGTAACTGAGCCTCGTCAATCTTTAGGTCTTGACTAATCTCTATGGTTAGATGTGGCATGGCTTTTCCTTAAGATTTTTTGTGTCTTAGTAATACAACAATTAGCTTGGTTTAACACACACCAACACACGAATACTATCAGGCACCAAAGAAAGATTGCTTAATGCCTCTACACCCTGAGCAAGCATTTTCTCTAATGCCAAAATCTCATCATCTCGGACATTGGGGTTGACCTGCTGAAGTCGTTTTAGGCGACCAATTTCCTTATTTAGATACTCTTGATAGCTTGCGATGCTCTCTTGGGCGATAGTAGCAAGCTGATTTTGGGCGATTTGTTTTGCCTTATCTGCTTGTGTTTCAATAACAACGGTGCGTGCTTTAATGACCTGTCTGGCTCGAGATTTATCCAATCGCTCAATGAGTGGCATGATTTTTTCTGGCGTGGCAAGTGTCGTCAAGTCATTGCCCTGCTCGGTCAAAAGCACTCTTAATACCTGCTGCGGCAAATAGGCAGATAGGTTTAGGTGCTTAGGTGCAACCACCTCCACACGGAAGTGATTTTCCACCAAAATCATGCCCTGTGGCATAGCAGCCGATTTCAGTAAAGCAACCTGCGTATTACCAAAAGTGCTTGTTGTAACAAGCTCAAGAATACCAGTAACAAGCGGATGTTCACAGGTCATATAGTCCATGTCTTCACGACAAAGTGCCTGCTTGCGATTAAAGGTTAAAGTCATGCCATCTTCGCCAAAAGGCAAAGAATCAACACCTTCAATGTCTGCTTCTTGACTGTCAATAGGATGCACTACCCATGAATCATCACGCTGTATGCTATAATCAATGTTCACCGCTTCAAAATAACGGTCAAGGAACATCGGTAGTAGCTCCGCTTCATCAAGCTCTGCCATCGCCTGCTCAATGCGAGATGCCACATTCGGACGGCATGAGTTGTATTCAAGCAGTCTGTCTCTGCCCATTTGTAGCTCTTCTTCTAGCTCGGCACGCAACAACGAGCCTTGTGCAATAAGCTGAGCAAGTGCTTCGCAACTCTCTTTGTCATTGCCACTTTCAAGCAAAGGTTTTAGATCAGCAATAAAATGCTCTTGCACAGTTTGGGCGGTTGGGCTGATTTGATTAAAGATATTTAAAGCCCCGTCATACCAATTATACAAGCGTTCTTGGGCAGTCCCTGCAACGAAAGGCACATGCAGATTAATCTTGGCAATCTGCCCAATGCGATCAAGACGACCGATTCGCTGTTCTAGCGTATCGGGATTGGCGGGCAAATCAAACAATACCAAATCCTGAACAAACTGAAAATTACGCCCCTCCGAGCCAATCTCTGAGCATAGCAGAATCTGTGCACCATCAACATCGACAAAATATGCCGCCGCTTGATCTCGCTCCAACAAGCTCATCTGCTCAGTAAAAATTGCCGTACGAATACCTGCGTGCAGTCGCAACACCGCCTCAAGACTCTCAATCGTTGCTCCACTTCTGGCGATGAGTAGCACTTTTTTGTGGCGAAGTTTTTCTTTTAATAAGTCAATCAACCAGCTGACTCGTGGATCAGATTCAAGCCAAGAGCCATCTGGATAGTTTTCCTCGCCCCACAGCTGCTCACGCAATTTACCATGCGTATAATGTGTCCCCTGCCAAGCAGTCGGTAGGGGCAGTGGATACGGAATACTGGTACGACCATAAAAACCTTGCACACTATCACGAGTATTACGAAACAGCACACGCCCTGTGCCATGACGATCCAGTAGCTCGTTGATGATGTGCGTGCGAAGTTTGTCGTTATGATTGATATCGGCAAGCTGAGCCACCTCAAAGCCAAGTAGCCCTGCGATTGCTTTGATTTGCTTATCGGATAATGACTGACCCTCGATGAGTAAGTTAGCAACCATCGCCACATCAGCAAAAGCCTCTTGCGATGCAATAAAATCATCTAAATCATCAAAACGATGCGGATCAAGCAATCTTAAGCGAGCAAAATGACTCTCTATACCAAGCTGTTCTGGCGTAGCGGTTAATAACAGCACGCCTACGGTGTGATTGGCAAAATCTGCCACCAATTCATATTTATCATTGCCACCGTTGTCACTGCCCCATTGCAAATGGTGTGCCTCATCCACCACAAGTAAATCAAAACCTGCAGCAAATGCCTGCTCATACAAGTCATGATGGTCTAATAAAAGATCAATACCTGCAATGATGAACTGCTCGGTCGCAAAGACATTTTGTTCAGGGTTATGCTCTTTAATCGATGCCGTACACACCAAATCAAAAATTGAGAAATTCAAATTAAATCGGCGTTTTAGCTCAATCATCCATTGGTATTGTAAGCTATCAGGCACCAAGATAAGCACACGACCTGCCTTGCCTGTGATGATTTGTTGGTGGATAATAAGCCCAGCTTCAATGGTCTTGCCCAGACCCACCTCATCTGCCAACAACACCCGAGGCGATAGGCGTTTGCCAACTTCATGAGCAATATAAAGCTGGTGGCGAATGATGTCCACACGAGCCCCCATTAAGCCACGCAAGGGATGGCGTGATAGCATGGCTTGTAATTTTAGGGCATCTTGGCGTAAGTCATATCGCTCGCCATTTTCAATGCGACCTGCCAACAGTCGCTCCAATGGCTTAGCAAGGGTAATGTTCGCCGCCAAACGAGTCTCCATCAGCGATTTACCGCAAGTGAGATGATAACGCATGACCCCAGAGACATCTTCACAGTGTGCCACAACATACTGATTGCCATCTTGGTCACTGATTGTATCGCCAGCACAAAACACCACACGAGACAGTAAAGCAGATGCTTTGGCATAGACACGAGTCTCTTCAGACTGCGGAAATAACACTGATACACAACGGTCATTAACATCAATGACAACCCCAAGCCCAAGATTACTTTCAGAATCCGACAGATAACGCTGACCGATGGCAAATTGACTCATACAACACTCTTTTTAAGGTTTATGCAAAATTAAATTATCGTTATAAATAAACTATTTTACTAAAAATTTATACATTTAGCACTTTGTTTATTGATGATGGCGATTTCAATGATTTCAAGTGGTTGGATTTTGCTAAAATGTTCATCAAAGGATAAACCAACTTCGTTTGATATTTATTAGATTGTACGATATGATAAACTATCTCATCAGTCACTATGATTAGCACACCATCTGTTCATATTAAGGCACACCCATGAAAGCTGTATTTTTAGACACCGACACTTTTTCAAACAAGACCGATTTGTCCTTACCCATATCCGTCAGTGAATATGTCCGCTATGACAACACACCTAATGACGAAGCAGTCATCATTGAACGCTGTGCTGATGCCGACATCATCATTACCAACAAAGTTAATCTCACCGCCAACATCATCAAAAGCCTACCCAATCTTAAGCTCATTCATATAACCGCCACAGGCATCAACAACATCGATACTAAGACCTGTGATGAACAAGGTGTGGCATGGCGAAATGTTACAGGCTATTCAACCGTAACCGTGCCAGAACATACCTTTATGCTCATGCTTAATGTCATGCGAGCCGCCAGCACCTATCACAAGCAGGCGACCGATGGTACTTGGCAGGCAGATGGGCGGTTTTGTTTGATTGATGAACCAATTTTTGATTTATCGGGCAAGACCTTAGGCATCATTGGCGGTGGTAATATCGGTCAAAATGTCGCACGCATTGCACAAGCTTTTGGCATGACAGTACTACTTGCCGAACGCCGTGGCAAACCACCAAGAGATGACAACTACACCACCTTTGAAGAGGTGTTGGCAGCAGCCGATGTAATCAGCTTGCATTGCCCCTTAACTGACGATACAGCATATCTTATCAATCATGATACCATCGCCCTAATGCAAAAACAGCCCGCCATCATCAATGTTGCACGCGGTGGTGTGGTGGATAGTCATGCCATCGCACAGGCATTAACACAAGGTCAGATTTTAGGTTATGGTGCTGATGTGTTTGGGTCCGAACCGTTCACTGATGATGACCCACTACTCACCCTAAAAGACCACCCCAGAGTCTTTTTTACACCGCACAACGCATGGGGTAGCCTAGATGCACAAGCAAGGCTGTGGCAGATTCTTTGTACGCAGATAGATGAGTTTATCAAAACTTATACAGTCTAATGATGACCCTTTCAACACCCAACACAGATACAGTCGCCAAATCAAAAACTGTGCTATACTATGTGGTTTTGCACAGTTTTTATTGATTTTATTGACAATATTTCATCACTTATGACCACATCTATGATACAGTTGCACCAAGTCAGCAAGGTATTTCACATTCAAAAAGATGGGCAGTCCACCAGCTTCACCGCCGTACAGCCAACCGATCTTACGATTAAGCAAGGCGAGATTTTTGGCATCATCGGTTCATCAGGGGCAGGTAAGTCCACTCTCATCCGTTGCGTCAACTTACTAGAGCGACCAAGCTCAGGTACAGTAACGGTTGATGGCGTAGTGCTGACCAACTTATCTGAAGCTGAGCTAATCAAGGCAAGACGAAAGATTGGCATGATTTTTCAGCATTTCAACTTGTTGCACTCTCGCACAGTCTTTGAGAACATTGCCCTACCACTTGAACTATCAGGCACGCCCAAAAGTATGATTCGCCAAAAAGTGGGCGAGCTGACCCAACTTGTCGGATTAAACGATAAGCACGACACCTATCCTGCCAATCTGTCAGGCGGTCAAAAACAGCGAGTCGCCATCGCACGAGCTTTGGCATCAGACCCTAAAGTGTTGCTGTGCGATGAAGCAACTTCCGCTTTAGACCCTGCTACCACACAAACCATCTTAGCATTATTAAAGCATATCAATAAAACGCTTGGCATCACCATTTTGCTCATCACGCATGAAATGGATGTGGTCAAACGCATCTGCGATAAAGTGGCAGTGATTGACAAAGGCATGCTAATAGAGCAAGGCAAAGTAAGCGAGATTTTTGCCAATCCAAAAACACAAGTCGCCAAAACATTCATTGATTCCACCTTTCATCTAGGATTGCCCGACGAGTTCTTAGCAAAGCTACACACCAAACCCAGTCATGATACCGCTTATCCTGTGGTGAAATACGAATTTAGTGGCAACTCTGTGGACTCGCCGTTGTTTTCGCAAGCGAGTAAGCAGTTTGGTGTAGAATTTAGCATCTTAACTTCGCAGATGGATTATGTAGGTGGTGTGAAATTTGGTTTTACCATTGCCGAGTTAATGGGTAGTTCAACCGCCATCATGCAGGCAAATGAATACTTGACGGCACACGGTGTAGGTTTGGAGGTTTTGGGTTATGTGGGATAAGATTTATACCGATTTTATGACCGAGCTACACCCCAAGATGTGGCAGATGGTCGCTCAATCCACCTATGAGACCATCTATATGGGTCTGGTGGCAACTTTGATCGCCGTGCTGGTGGGTGTGCCATTTGGTTTTGTGGCATTCTTAACAGGCAAAGGAAGAATTCTACAAAACATAGCTTTGTTTCGCCTGCTTGATGCCATCATCAACATTGGTCGCTCTGTGCCATTTATTATCTTGCTTATTGTATTGATGCCTGTAACACGCTTTTTGGTAGGAACAACGCTTGGCACAACCGCTGCCATCGTCCCATTAAGTGCCGCCGCCATTCCCTTTATGGCACGCCTAACCGCTAACGCACTTGCTGAAATTCCCACAGGGCTGACCGAAGCAGCACAATCAATGGGGGCAACACATTGGCAGGTTATCAGCAAATACTATCTGCCAGAAAGCCTGCCCATGATTATCAATGCCATCACTTTAACACTCGTTACACTCATTGGTTATTCAGCGATGGCAGGTGTGGTCGGTGGTGGTGGACTGGGTAATCTTGCCATCAGCTACGGCGAGCATCGTGGCATGGTTTATGTTAAATGGATTGCAACCATCATCATTGTTGCGATTGTCATGATTTGCCAAAAATTAGGTGATGCTTTGGCGACACGGGTTGATCACCGCTGATTGACAATAATCCATCAAATAACATATTCCAAAAAAGAATAACTAAATGATTAAACTTTTCTTCATTGCATATTGAATTGCATTGGCGATTTGTGGTTTAATATGCCAAAATGTTATTTTTTTATAGGCATTTTTATCATCATCCATTTTACCATACAGGGTAATCATCATGAAATTAAATAAATTTTTTGGACTGTGCATCCTAGCTTCTAGCATCGCATTGGTCGGTTGTGGCAACGACAGACAAGCTGAGCAATCCGCCCCTGCTGACGCTCAAACCATTAAAGTAGGCGTAATGAGCGGTCCTGAACACGCTGTGGCAGAAGTAGCTGCTAAAGTCGCCAAAGAAAAATACGGTCTGACTGTTGAATATGTTGAATTCAACGACTACGCCTTACCAAACGAAGCTGTCTCCAAAGGCGATCTAGATGCCAACGCCATGCAACACAAACCTTATCTTGACGAAGACAGCAAGAAAAAAGGACTGACCAACCTTGAAATCGTGGGCAATACTTTCGTATATCCATTGGCTGGCTATTCTAAAAAAATCAAATCACTTGATGAGTTACAAGACGGTGCAACCATCGCTGTACCAAACGACCCATCAAACCTAGCTCGTGCGTTAATTTTGCTTGAAAAACAAGGTCTGATCAAGCTAAAAGACAACACCAACCTACTTTCAACATCGCTAGACATCATTGAAAACCCAAAAAATTTAGTCATCAAAGAAGTGGATACTTCTGTGGCAGCTCGTGCTCTAGATGATGTTGCCCTAGCAGTTGTTAATAACAACTATGCAGGTCAGGCAGGCTTAACCGCTCAAGACGGCATCTTTGTTGAGGCTAAAGATTCACCGTATGTCAATATCATCGTGGCTCGTAGCGATAATAAAGATTCAGAGGCGGTACAAAACTTCGTTAAAGCCTATCAAACTGATGAAGTGGAAGCTGAAGCGAAAAAACAATTTAAAGACGGCGTGGTTAAAGGCTGGTAATTCAAGCCTTATCCCAAGCAAAACCCCTTTGAGTATTCATTGCTCAAAGGGGTTTATTTAAATGATTTAGGTAAATCAAATTGTTGAAGGCAGCCAATATCTAATCATCAAAGAATGCCAAACATTATGTTTAATCACTTGATCGCCCATCAATCTCACTCATTGGTGCAGCAGGTGTGAACTGTTCACCGCTGACATCCGTGCCTTGTGCTGCGTGTTCTTGCTTGAGAGATTTTGCTACTTCTGGCGGCATATAGTTTTCATCATGCTTAGCAAGCACTTCTGACGCCACAAAGACACCATTTTTTAACTCGCCTGTTGCCACAATACCAGAGTTTTCGGCAAACAAATCAGGCAAAACCCCACGATAGGTTACAGGCACGATTTTTTTGTAGTCAGTGATCTGAAACTGAATGTTTAGCTGATCGACTGGGTCTCGCTTGACACTACCTGCCACCACCATACCACCTGCACGAATACGCTTTGCTTCAGGAGCTTGCCCTGTGGCGATGGCAGTCGGATCAAAATAATAGTCAGTCTGCTGGCGAATGGCGTATAAAATCAGCCCAACTGCAATGATTGTCCCAATAAGCATGGCAATCACCCACATCAGTTTTTTTTGTCTTACATTGTTCATGACGGTATCTTTTTTTGGATTGTCTGTTTGTATTGCTATCGCACTTAAAAATCAGGATTGGCTAGCGTGCTGATTACCCAGTGCCTTTCGTTGTTTATTGGTTAGGCGATCATTTTTTTGATGAGATCCTGATTGTCGCTTTAGCCTAATTAAAGTGTTTTTGCGTTCAGAGATGACATAGATAATCAGTGCAACGAGCGATAAAAAAGTAATGCCATAGCACAGCCATACAAATGCACCATGCCCCTGCATATCAATCAAATCACTAAAAGTTGAAAAATATGGTGTCATCGCTTGCTACCTTATGATGAATGGTTTGCTGGCTTGTTGAGTAGTTTTTGTACCCATGCTTTATTATATTCACGGGATAAAATCAAAGAGTTGGTACGATAGATGGCAAGTGCCGCCACCAAAAAATACATACCAAGTAGCATCACCAATAGTGGCACCCACATACTTGGCGACATCTTTGGGGCGTTGGTGATGGTAAAAGTCGCCCCTTGATGCAAGGTATTCCACCACTCCACCGAATATTTGATGATGGGTAAATTAACCGCCCCCACAACGGATAAGATTGCTGCTGCCTTACCACGGTTTTGGCTATGTTCAAAAGCGGAGAATAACGCCATAACACCCACATACAAAAACGCCAAAATAAGCATACTGGTTAAGCGTGCGTCCCACACCCAATAAGTACCCCAAGTGGGCTTGCCCCAGATAGAGCCAGTCAGCAAACTTAGCACACAAAAAATGAATCCAATAGGGGCAATGGCTTGGGCGACAATGTTGGCAGTTTTGATTTTCCATACCAAAAAAATCACACCAAGTGCTGCCAAAGCAAAATAAATACTCATCGCAAGACTGGCCGCCGGCACATGAATAAAGATGATGCGATAGCTGTTGCCCTGTAGATAGTCAGGTGGTGCAAAACCCAGACCCCAAACCGTTCCCACACCCAACAGCACTACTGCAATCACAGACAGCCATTTCACCCATGGTGAAAAAATATGAAAGAACCGCTCTGTGCCAACTGTCGTCAAAAAACCTTGCCACAGACGACCAAAAAAACCTGTTTGCACACCTCTATTGCGAGTGTTATCAGACATGGGAATTACCACTTGATTGGATAAAGAAATCAAAATACTGACCATAAATCACCTAAATTATATCACGACTTGACCAATTGGGGAATATACCTACCAAAAACAAGCAATTTTTTTGATGCAAAAAATTCTTGTAAAATCATTCATTTATCCGCATAATATTATTAACTATACGATATTATTCTTCGTATGATATTATCAATTTTAATCATTTATTCAATTAAACCGAGGTCAAAAGTTAATGTCAAACACCGTCCCACTTTCTAGAAAGTCTCGCAAGTCCTCTCACATCTCACTTGTTCTACTAGGTGCCAGTGCCATTGGGCTTAGTGCCTGCTATCCAGCTCCAAACGATACCCCAAAAACCAATGAGCAATTATTGGCAGACGCTGAACGAGAGCTTGCTGAAGCCCAAGCACGCCTAGCTGCCGCCCAAGCACGCCAACAAGCAGAAGCCGTGAATACCGCTGCTGCCGAACTAGAAGCACAAGCA
Source organism: Moraxella haemolytica (assembly GCF_030177935.1). NCBI lineage: Bacteria > Pseudomonadati > Pseudomonadota > Gammaproteobacteria > Moraxellales > Moraxellaceae > Moraxella > Moraxella haemolytica. Next base: position 315,176 of record NZ_CP089974.1, on the reverse strand, counting down.
ACAGGAATACTACCCCAAGAGCAGGTCGATGAACAAGCTACAACAAGCGAAGCACAAGATGGCATGGGTGCTGGTACGGCTTTGCTGGCGGGAGCAGCGGCAGGTGCAGCGGCAGGCTACCTTGCAACCAAAGCCGCCAACAACCGAGTGGCGGACGCATCTCGTGCCTCTCAGACACCAACCACCACACAGCAACCAGTCAATCGTACAAATACCAACACCGCCAATGCCAATAATGCTACCGGCAATCAAAACACAGGCACTCGCCAAAGTGCCGCCCAAAGCACACAAAATTATCAAAGTCCCCAAGCTCAGAACCAAGATGGCACAACTCGTGGCGGCTTTGGCAACAGTGCTTCAAGCTCAAGCGTTGGGGCAACCTCGTGAAACGCATCAGTATCACCCCACGCCCCAACTGGCAAGATGAGATGAATCGCATCGGCTTTGATTACCACAGTGTTGATGGCAACTACTGGCAAGAAGATGCGTGTTATGTGTTTAGCGAGTCGCAGATTGATGAGCTTGAGCGTGTTACCGAAGACCTACATCGTATGTACTTTGCTGCCACCAATCACATCATACAAACAGGCGATTATGATAAATTGGGCATCAATGATCACACCGCCACCTTAATTGAACAGAGTTTTAAGGCACGCCTGCCAACTCTCTATGGTCGCTTTGATTTATGCTATGATGGCACCAATCCACCCAAAATGTATGAGTACAATGCCGACACACCCACATCACTTTTTGAAGGTAGCGTGGCACAGTGGTATTGGCTACAAGCACGAGGTAGCGAGCTGTCTGACGCTGACCAATTCAACAGCATTCACGAGCGTCTTTTGGTGGAATTTCAAGCCCTAAAAAGTGAGCATCCATTATACTTTACTGCTGTTGCCGGTAATCAAGAAGACTACATTACCACTCGCTACCTACAAGATGTGGCGATACAGGCAGGTCTTGATACACAGTTTATTGATATTCACGACATTGGTTATCGCCATCATGATAAAGCATTCGTAGATCTACAAGAAAACTCCATTCATCAGCTGTTCAAATTATACCCTTGGGAGTGGCTTGTTGAAGAAGAGTTTGGACAGTACATTGCAAACAGTAGCACCCAGTTTATCGAACCTGCTTATAAACTACTGTTTAGCAACAAAGCTCTGCTTGCTGTACTATGGGAGCTATTCCCCAATCACCCAAATCTACTGCCTGCTTATCTTGATGAAAAAATGCTTGGTGGCAATTATGTCAAAAAACCCTTTTTTTCCCGTGAAGGGGCAAATATCACACTGTATCATGATAATAAAACCGAGCAAACTGAGGGTATTTATGGCAAAGAAGGTCATGTCTATCAGCAAGCACACGCCCTACCCACCTTTACCAACAATCAAGGTCAAACCATGCATACTTTAGTTGGCAGCTGGATTGTTGGGCATGGTGCAGCAGGCATTGGCGTAAGAGAAGATTATACTGCCATCACCAAGGATACCAGTCTTTTTGTGCCACATATTTTCCGCTAATGTCTTAATTTATGCGTTTAAACGAACGCATAATCAGCACTCAACCACCAAAGGTTTGTGACACCCACAAAGCAATCATATTATCAAAAAGGTATCCAAAAACAAAAAACAGCTGAAATACAGCTGTTTTTTTTTGTTATTACTGCCAGTCTTGATGAATTAAAACGGCATGTCATCATCTGCCACCACCGTAGAAGGTGTTGGCTTACTGGCAGCAGGTGGTGTGGATTCTGGTTTTGCCATACTAGGCGTACCAAAAGAATTGTTTTGTGCCATGTTGTTTTGATTGGCGTTTGGACTTTGAATTGGTGGCTGTCCGCCCTGATTGGCTTGGTTGGCAAATCCATTTTGATATTGAGCATTCGGATTGCCCTGATTACCAAAACCCTGATTTGCCTGTGGGTAATCTTGGTTGTAATTATTATTAAAATTACGATTTTGGTTATTGCCCCACTGTTGGTTATTTTGGTTTTGGTAGCCACCTTGATTGCCGTAGTTGTTACCGCCGTTATAGTTATTACCAAAACCGCCTTGATTGCCTCCAAAGCCACCTTGCTCATTATTTGAGCTTAGCATACGCATCTCTGACGCACGAATCTCTGTGCTATATCGCTCAATGCCTTGTGAATCTGTGTATTTACGAGTCTGTAGGCTACCTTCAATATAAACCATACTGCCTTTACGCAAGTACTGAGCTGCAATCTCTCCCAAGCGGTTAAAGAGACTGATGCGATGCCATTCTGTCTGCTCTTTACGATCGCCTGTATTTTTATCTGTCCAACGCTCGCTTGTCGCTACTGAAATATTCGTAACGCCGCCGCCATTTTGAAAAGAACGCACTTCTGGGTCATTGCCCAAGCGACCAACAATGATTACCTTATTCACACTACTCATAAGCTACTCTATCATTAACTAATATAAATATAAAACACCTATTACACAGACCATTCTTGTTATTCAACTAAGCCTGTATGCCTACTTTAACGAAAATTTCGCAAAATTACCAGTCTTTTTTTGCTCGCCTTGTACATCTTTGGGAATTTGCTTTCATGGTAGCAAATTTAATCAAACACCCATCATGTTTTTGCTCCATCATGACGATAGCATAAATCATCATCGCTACCGTCATCAGATGCACAATCAACCATCAAAAATTTTGCTACTTATCCCTTTTCAAGCACACCTTTTAAAAAACGCCCTGTATGAGATTTCTCATCTTGTGCCACCTTCTCTGGCGTTCCTGTCGCAACAATCATGCCACCGCCATCACCACCTTCGTAGCCCAAATCAACGATATGGTCAGCAGTCTTAATTACATCCAGATTATGCTCAATAACCACCACCGTATTACCCTTATCTCTAAGGGTGTGCAGGATATCAAGTAGTTTTTTGATATCATGAAAATGCAGTCCTGTGGTCGGTTCATCTAGGATATATAAAGTCTGCCCTGTGTCTCGTTTGGCAAGTTCTTTGGCAAGTTTCACCCTTTGGGCTTCACCTCCCGATAATGTCGTGGCAGATTGACCAAGCTGAATATAACCCAGTCCCACTTGCATGAGTGCTTCTAATTTGCGATGAATCGCAGGAATCGCCTCAAAGAAACTAAGTGCATTTTCCACCGTCATGTCTAGCACTTGACTGATGGACTTGCCTTTATAATGCACCTCTAGCGTCTCACGATTGTAGCGTTTACCATCACAGACATCGCACGGCACATACATATCGGGTAAAAAGTGCATTTCCACCTTAATCATGCCATCGCCTTGACAAGCCTCGCAGCGACCACCCTTAACATTGAAGCTAAAACGCCCTGCTTTATATCCCCTAGCTCTTGCCTCAGGCGTTTGGGTGAATAGGTCTCGTATGAGCGTAAACACCCCTGTATAAGTAGCAGGATTAGAACGAGGGGTACGACCAATGGGGCTTTGGTCTATATCCACCATCTTATCAAGATGCTCAAGCCCTGTGATTTTATCGTAACTTTCGGGTACTAATGTCGTGGCATTATTTAGGTATGTGGCAGATAGTGGCATGAGCGTACGATTGATGAGCGTAGATTTGCCAGAGCCTGACACACCTGTGATGCAGGTCATCACACCGATGGGAATTTCTAGATTAACATTTTTTAGGTTGTTGCCTTTTGCTCCTTCTAGACGGATATATAAAGGTTCAGATACCGTCTTTTTGCCTTTTTTGACCTCACCCATCTTGGCAGTATGACGAACTTTAGGGACTTCAATGCGTTTTTTACCTGACAAATACTGCCCTGTTAAGGAGTCATTATTTTTGGCAATTTCATCTGCCGTTCCTGCAGCAATCACTCTTCCGCCATGCACGCCTGCTCCCACACCAATATCAATGATATAATCTGCCATACAGATGGCATCTTCGTCATGCTCCACGACAATAACCGTGTTGCCCAAATCCCTAAGATGCGTTAGAGTGGATAACAAACGGTCATTATCTCTTTGGTGCAGTCCGATGGACGGCTCATCAAGCACATACATGACTCCCATGAGCCCTGCACCGATTTGACTTGCCAAACGGATTCGCTGTGCCTCACCTCCTGACAATGTCTCAGCAGAACGAGCAAGGGTTAGATATTCTAAGCCCACCTTAGTCAAAAATCCCAACCGTTCACGAATTTCTTTAAAAATCTTATCCGCCACCTCGCCTTTAAGTCCGCTAATGTGCAGATTTTCATAATATTGCCATGCCTGACCGATGGGAAGATGAATGATATCCCCCACGCCACGACCGTCCACTTTGACATGACGAGCAATGTCGTTTAGACGCACACCATTGCAGACATTACAAGTAGTATCCGAAAGGTATTGAGCCAGCTCATCTCTCACAATGTTACTGGTAGTGCTATGATAACGGCGTTCTAGATAAGGTAAAATCCCCTCAAACGGTACGGTCTTAGTTGTCTTACGCCCCCTTTCATCGGTAAAATTAAAGACAATCTTTTCTTTGCCAGAACCGTTTAAGATGATGTTTTGCTCTTTTTTGAGTAATTCCTGCCACGGCTTATCCATATCAATACCAAAATGCGTACAGACTGTGGTCAACAGCCCAAAATAATAAGCATGGCGTTTGTCCCAACCATGTATTGCCCCTTGATTGATGGATTTTGCAGGCTCGGCAACAATCCGCTCGGCAGAGAAATACTGACGCTTGCCCAGACCATCACACGATGGGCAAGCCCCAGCAGGATTATTAAAACTAAAAAGGCGTGGCTCTAACTCACTAACCACCCTATCACAGACAGGACAAGAATGCTTGGCGGACAAAACAGCTTCATCAGCCCCGTCCATATGATGGACGATGACAATGTCATTACCCAATCTTAAGGCAGTCTCCAAACTTTCTGCCACTCGATTACCCAAATCATCTCGCACCTTAAATCTATCCACCACCACCTCAATGGTGTGTTTGTGCGTCTTAGCAAGAGTGGGTAGCTCGTCCACATCGTAGACCGCACCGTCAATGCGAAATTTGGTAAAACCTTGTGCCTGCAACCTCTCCAACAGGGCAAGATGCTCGCCCTTTCGTTCACGCACAACAGGTGCTAGAAGCATCAGTTTTGTGCCATCAGGTTTAGCAAGAATATCATCCACCATTTCACTGACCGTTTGGGCGACCATTGGCAAGTCATGTTCTGGACAATGGGGTGTACCAACTCTTGCAAATAGTAGGCGTAGGTAATCATAGACTTCGGTAATCGTACCAACGGTAGAACGAGGGTTGTGGTTGGTGGATTTTTGTTCAATGGCGATGGCAGGAGAAAGACCCTCAATACTATCCACCTCAGGCTTATCCATCTGACTTAAAAATTGGCGAGCATAAGCGGATAAACTTTCGACATAACGGCGTTGCCCTTCAGCATAAAGCGTATCAAAAGCGAGTGATGATTTTCCAGAACCTGAAAGACCTGTAATCACCACAAGCTTATCTCGTGGAATGTCCACATCGATATTTTTTAGGTTGTGCGTACGAGCACCTTTAATGCTGATAAATTCGTGTGCCATAGGTTGCCTTTGATGGATTATCTGATTGATATTGACTTAATGGGGTAAAGATGTGATTTTTAAAGCAACATTAAGGTTTATTTAAACAAATTATCTCATCAGCACTGATGATTGCTTAGGCGATGGGCAATCATCACACAGGTTATGTTCATCGTTTTTATCATTTTGTTAATTTATCGCTCTTTTTCAACATTCAAAGGCTAGTTACAAAGCCCATCAAAGATTAACCTCTCTTTTTTTCCTTTCATAATAAGACGGAAAGCTAGGTCATTTGCCACTCTAACCAACTTCTGCTACACTAGCACAAATCCATTTACCCAATCAGCCATGACCATTCGTGCCTTTCTTGGTGGCTCCTTTGACCCTGTGCATTCATCACATCTATCAATGGCAATGAGCGTGCATCATGCTTTAAGTCAGGCTGCCACCGACCCCATCAGCGTCTCGCTCATGCCCACCAAGGGTAACCCATTTAAGGGTAAGCCTACGACTGATGAGCATCGCCTTACCATGTTACGCCTTGCCACCGATGGCACGCCGATTGGCATTGAGACCTGCGAACTTGACCGCACACCGCCCATCTACACCATTGATACCGTGCGACTACTTAGGCAAGCCCACCCTAACGACCAACTGATTTTTATCCTAGGGCAAGACAGCCTGTACACTCTACCGACTTGGAAAGATAGCAATGAGATTTTAGATTTTGTCAAAATTTGGGCATTTTGGCGTGGTGATTTTATCCAACATGGCGAATTTAGCCCACAGATTTTGGAGAATTTAACCGATAATCTGGGTGATTTTTTGGATAACAACGGTAAAATTTATCAAGACCACACCCCCATTTATGCCATGTCATCTGGCCAAATTCGGACACAGATTGCCAAAAAAGACCCAAAAGCAGGCGAGGGCTTAGCCCCCAGTGTGCTAGATTATATTTACCGCAACGCACTTTATGGCGAAACTGATTAAAATGTGCTATAATAATCAGTTTATCTGGTAAAAATTTTAAAGTATCTACAATGACAAACCAAACCAACACCCAAAAACTGACTTTAGATGAACAAGTCGCCCTTGCTACCGAAGCACTAGACGACCTAAAAGCTACCGAAATCACCGTGATGACAGTAGAGCATTTAACCGAAGTAGCTGAACGCATCATCATCGCCAATGCCACCTCCAAACGCCATGTTAAAGCACTGGCGGATAAGCTCGGAGCAAAAGCCAAGGAATCAGGGCTTATGCCACTAGGTCGTGAAGGCGACAAAGACAGCGATTGGACGCTTGTGGACTTAGGAGCGGTAGTCGTGCATATCATGACTCGTGAAGCCCGTGAATTCTATGACCTAGAAGGCTTATGGTCATCGCCCGAAGCACTGCAAGCTTTGGCTGTACAAAAAGCATGATTTGACTTTCAGTCAAACTGCTTTAAGATACATCATGCTTAAATCATAGATAAAACCGTTCTTGATGAGCGGTTTTTTTATTGATCGGTCTGTTTGGTTTGACCGATTGCCAAAAAGATTGTTCCACAGTTAGTAAATCCTTTATAATACCCCAAATCCACACATATTTTAGGGCAGATGTAAATGAATCTTTATGATTTGACCAACCCTGACATCTTAGACCAATTAACCACCTTTGACCGTACACATCTATGGCATCCATACGCCAGCTTACCACCAAGCTATGACAATCATCTCATTAGCCATGCCAACGGCGTGCGTCTGTATATGGCTGATGGCACATCACTGATTGACGGCATGTCATCATGGTGGGCAAGCATTCACGGCTACAATCACCCTATTTTAAACCAAGCCGTAACAGAGCAAATCGGTAAAATGAGCCATGTAATGTTCGGTGGGCTGACTCATACGCCCGCCATAGAGCTTGGGCAAAAACTGCTTGGCATCACCCCAAAAAACCTAACCAAAATTTTTTATGCTGATAGTGGTAGCGTGGCGGTAGAAGTCGCCCTAAAAATGGCACTACAATATCAAATGGCTCGTGGCACACCACATAAAAATGCTTTCGGTAGCACACACTCTGGCTATCATGGCGATACTTGGCACGCCATGAGCGTCTGCGACCCTGTGAACAGCATGCACACCCTGTATGGTAGTCAATTACCTGTACAGTACTTTTTGCCAGCACCGCCGATGGGATTTGATACACCCCTAGATGATGATACTCGCTTACAGATGGATAATTTTTTTGGGCGGTATCATGACAAGCTAGCAGGGTTCATCATCGAGCCTATCGTGCAAGGTGCAGGCGGTATGCGGTTTTATTCACCCCAATATCTAGCACATCTGCACGCCTTGTGTCAGTATTACGATGTATTACTCATCTGCGATGAGATTGCCACAGGCTTTGGACGAAGCGGACAGATGTTCGCTGTCAGCCACGCTAATATCTGCCCTGATATCATGACACTGGGTAAAGCATTGACAGGGGGTTATATGAGTTTTGGAGCAGTAATGAGTACAGCCAAAATCGCCGACACTCTACACAATAGCCCCTACCCTGCACTCATGCACGGCCCAACTTTTATGGGCAATCCGCTTGCTTGTGCGATTGCTTCTGCCAGCATTGACCTAGTATGGCAGCACGACAGTGCCTATGTAGCACAGAAAATGCAAAACAAACTAAACACCCACCTACAACAGCTAATTTCATGGAAGGAGGTCTATGATGTGCGAGTACTTGGAGCAATTGCAGTCATTGAGATGAAGCAGATGATAGATATGCCAACCTTTCAGCGACTATTGCCCAAATATGGCATTTGGGTGCGACCCTTTGGCAAACTCGTTTATCTCATGCCTGCTTATATTATAAGCGATGAGGACTTAAAGATGTTATGTGCCAATCTCATCAAGTTACTGCACGAATATTTTAACCACCAAAGATAAGGTTAATCATGACCACCTACTTCATCACAGGCATAGATACAGATATTGGTAAAACCTATGCCACAGGCATACTGGCTCGCCACCTCATGTTACATGGCAACTCTGTCATCACCCAAAAATTAATCCAAACAGGTGTAACAGGCGACATTGCTGATGACATCATAACTCATCGAAAGCTGATGGGCATAAAACTGCACGAGCTTGACATAGACGGCACAACTTGCCCCATTGTCCTGACCAAGCCCGCCAGTCCGCATCTCTCAGCACGCCTAGAAAACCGCTCTTTAAATACCGACATCATCACACACGCCACCAAAAAACTACACACTCACTTTGACATCGTACTACTAGAAGGAGCAGGTGGTGTGCTTGCACCAATCACCGATAATCTGCTCACACTAGACTACATTGCCACACAGTGTTATCCTGTCATCGTGGTAACATCGGCACGCTTAGGCAGTATCAATCATACACTATTGACCCTTGAAGCGATACGCTCTCGTGGACTTACTCTGTTTGGCATGGTGTTTAACCATCACTTTGACACCGACCCAGACATCAGTAGTGACACTTTAGCATTTTTACAAAAATATGTGGCGGATAATTACCCAGACACCCTATTCATGCGACTGATTGATGGGCAGATGATTGGATTTGAGAGAGTGATAGGAAAATAAATTAAACTGAATTAAAACACAGATACACGCTTTACGCAAATAAGAAAAAGACAAATCACCAATATGATTTGTCTTTTTTATGGTAAGTCTAACTCATCTCATTGTTACAAACTCTTCACTCCCTGTCGGATGAATGGCAACAGTATCATCAAAGTCTGCCTTGGTTGCTCCCATCTTGATCGCCACAGCAAAGCCTTGAATCATCTCATCCACCCCAAAGCCCACGCCGTGCAGTCCTACGACTTTTTTATCATCACCTGCACAGATAAGCTTCATTTTGCAAGGTTGACGATGACTGGTGATGGCAGATAGCATTGGTGTAAAGGTAGAGGTATAGACTTTAACATCATCAAATTGGGCTTTTGCTTCTTTTTCAGACAAGCCCACTGTACCAACAGGCGGATGACTAAAAATTACGCTAGGGACATTATGATAATCCAAACGCTCGTTCGGTTTGTTGTTAAATAGTCGCTCAGACAGTCTGCGTCCGGCCGCCACCGCTATGGGGGTAAGCTGTATGCCATTTTGTATGATATCGCCCACCGCAAAGATATTATCTACGCTTGTGTTTTGATATTCATCTACAATGATTTCGCCTTTATTATTGGTTTTTACCCCAACTTTATCCAAATTCAACTGATCCGTATTGGCTTTTCGCCCTGTTGCCCAGATAAGTTTTTCAGTTGTAATGATTGTATCGCCACAGTGAATGGTTAATGAATTGTCATCATTCTTGTCAATCTTACTTGGTTCTTTTTGATAATGAAAAATAATGCCATCATTTTGCATAATATGACCAAGTTCATCAATGATTGCTTCATCAAAATTCTTTAAGATTCGATCGCCTCGCACAATCAAATGCGTCTCTACCCCAAGAGCATTTAACACTCCTGCAAGCTCTACGCCGATATAGCCAGAACCAACGATTGCAACTGATTTTGGTAAATTTTCCCATTCAAAAAAATCATCAGAAGTCTCGCCAAATTGAGCTCCATCAATATTGGGAACCATCGGCTTACCCCCTGTGGCAATGAGAATATGGCGAGCGGTAACCGTCTCTTTTTCACCATTACCCTTATCAATCTCAAGAGTGTGCTTGTCAATAAATTTAGCAAAGCCACGAATGACGGTAACATTGTTTTTATCAAAGCCTTTTTGATAGGATTTATGAATGCGATTGATATAAGCGGTGCGATTATCCACCAAAGTTTTAAAATTAAACTCTTTTACAGTTAACCCAAAGCCATAATCGGGTGCGTATTTATGGATATGCTCCGCTAGATTCGCTCCATACCACAAGACTTTTTTTGGTACACAGCCGACATTCACACAAGTACCGCCAATGTGCGTACTTTCAATAATGGCGGTTTTTTGTCCGTACATTGCTGCACGGTTGGCAGAGGCAATGCCACCAGACCCACCACCAATAGCGATATAATCATAATCAAATTGCACATCAAAATCAGTTATCATGATACTCTCCATCTAAATCATCTTCTTTGTATTTTACCAAGAAAAGTACTATAAAATAAAAGCAATCTTCTAAGTCTGCGTTTAGAATAAAACACGCACCTTAATGGTTTCAGGCACAGCACGCAGACGCTCCATTGCCTTGCATGAATCGTTGTCATCGACATCCATCACCAGATAACCGATATCGCCTTTAGTCATCAAAGACTGTGCGGCGATATTAATGCCTGCATCAGCAAATGATGCGTTAATCTGAGACAATACGCCTGGAACATTGCGATGAATGTGTAATAGGCGGTGCGTACCTGTGGTGAATGGGATAGAAACATTCGGGAAATTCACCGCACTGGTGGTGTCGCCTTGATCCGAATACTTCACGAATTTTTCGGCTACTTCAAGACCAATGTTCGCCTGTGCTTCTTGGGTTGATCCACCCACATGCGGAGTTAAGATAACATTATCAAACTTACGCAGTGGCGAGGCAAACTCTTCATCAGCTGACTTTGGTTCTTTTGGGAAAACATCAATCGCCGCCCCTAAGATTTTACCGCTGGTTAGTGCATCAGCCAATGCATCAATATCCACACATCCGCCACGAGCCGCATTGATAAACAACGCACCGTCTTTCATCTTGGCAAATTCTGTCTTGGTCATCATGTTGCGAGTGCTTGGCAAATCAGGGACATGCAGGGTAACAACATCTGCTTGAGCAAGCAGTTCATCAAAACTACCCACCTGCGAAGCATTGCCCAACGGAAGTTTGGTAACCGCATCATGATAAATCACTTTCATTCCCAGTGCCTCACACAGCACAGACAGTTGTGAGCCGATAGAACCATAGCCGACAATACCCATCGTCTTTCCACGCACTTCATAACTGTCTTTGGCAGACTTATTCCAACCACCACGATGCACAACTGCATTTTTTTCAGGAATGCCACGCATGAGCATGATGGTCTCGGCAAGTACCAGTTCTGCAACCGAACGCGTATTTGAATATGGTGCATTAAACACAGGAATACCCAACTCAAGAGCTGCATCCAAATCCACTTGGTTGGTACCGATACAAAAACAGCCGATTGCAATCAACTTTTCGGCAGATTCTAGCACCTGACGAGTCAGCTGTGTGCGAGAACGAATACCAATGAAATGCACATCTTTGATTTTTTCAATCAAAACGGCTTCATCAAGTGCTGATTTAATGTATTCAATATTCGTATAGCCTGCATCATTTAGCACCTTTAG